>NZ_JASATQ010000079.1:0-21310 GCF_038440415.1 Sphingomonas sp. OTU376
GGGGGGGGGGGGGGCGGGCGGGCGCCCCCCCCCCCCCCCCCCCGCGCGCGCCCCCCACGGTGGTGGCGCAGCATGATGGGAGCTACACCGCGACCTTCTGGGCGACGCGGCCCTCCTCGCCGAAGATGCGCAAATAGCGGGCGATCTCGGCCGGATCGCCGGTGGCCTTGGAGGGATTGTCCGAGAGCTTGACGGCGGGGCGGCCATTGGCGCTGGTCACCTTGGCGACGAGCGAGATCGGCTCGAGGTCGTGACCGCCCGCCGGATCGCAACCGCGGAAGTCGTTGGTCAGGTTTGTGCCCCAGCCGAAGCTCATCCGGACGCGACCGTGGAAGTGGCGATAGGTCGCCTCGATGCTGTCGACGTCCATGCCGTCGGAGAAGATCAGCAGCTTGGTGCGTGGATCGCGGCCGCGCGCCTGCCACCAGGCGATGATCTGCTCACCGCCTTCGATCGGGGGCATGGAATCGGGGCGGAAGCCGGTCCAGTCGGCGACCCAGTCCGGAGCATTGCGCAGGAAGGCAGTGGTACCGAAGGCATCGGGCAGGGCGACCAGCAGGTTGCCGTCATAATGCGCCTGCCATTCCTCGAGCACACGATAGGGTGCGGCTGCGATCGCTTCGTCGGTTTCGGACAGGGCGGCGAGGACCATGGGCAGCTCGTGCGCGTTGGTGCCGATAGCCTCCAGGTCATTGTCCATCGCGAGCAGCACGTTTGAGCTGCCGATGAAGCGGTTGCCCAGGCCTTCCTTCAAGGCCTCGACGCACCAGCGCTGCCACAGGAAGCCGTGGCGGCGGCGCGTGCCGAAGTCCGAGATGACGAGATCGGGGAGCTGGCGTAACCGCTCGACCTTGTCCCACATCTTGGCCTTGGCGCGGGCATAGAGCACGTCGAGCTCGAACCGTCCCTTGCCCTTCAGGGCGGCGCGCGAGCGTAGCTCGTTGACGATGGCCAGCGCAGGGATCTCCCACATCATCGTGTGGGTCCAGGGGCCAACGAAATGCAGCTCGAACTGGCCGTCGACCTTGTGCAGGTCATATTCCGGCAGCTGGAACTCCGCGAGCCAGGCGATGAAATCCGGCGCGAACATGCGCTGTTTGCCGTAGAAGCTGTTGCCGGCGAGCCAGATCAACTCCTTCTTCGAGAAGCGCAGCGTGCGGGCATGATCGAGCTGGGCGCGGAGCTCGGCCTCGTCGATCACCTCGGCGAGGCGGACGCTTTTGCTGCGGTTGATCAGCGAGAAGGTTGCTTGCACGTCCGGATGAAGGTGGCGGATCATCTGCAGCATCAGCAGCTTGTAGAAATCGGTATCGAGCAGGCTGCGGACGATCGGATCGAGGCGCCAGCCATGGTTGTAGACGCGGGTGGCGATGTCGGTGACGGGCAAGGCTTCCTCCGGGTTCGGCCGGTGACGATAGACGGGGCAGTGCGGCTCAGCGAGGGGCTTCGCCGTGCGGGTGGTAGCGATAGAGCTCGGCGGGGCGGAACGAGGCACCGGTCTCACGCTCGCCGGTTGCCGCCAGCCAGCCGCGATCGAGCATGCGGCGGCGGAAGGCGGGCTTGTTGAGGCGCGTGTCGAGAATCGCCTCGTACACATCCTGCAGCGCGCGCAGGGTGAAGCGCTCGGGAAGCAGCGCGAAGGCGATGCCCGAATAGTCGAGCTTGCCGCGCAGCCGCAGCATCGCGACGCCGAGCATCGCGCCATGATCGAAGGCGAGGGTGAGTATCTCGCCCTCGGCAAGCCGGGCCTCGACCAGGCCGCCGGCCGGGACGGTCAGTCTGGCAAGGGCGAGTTCGGGCGCGGCCCGGAGTGCGGCGGCGAAGACAGTGGCGGGGATCAGCGCGAAATAGGCGACGCTGATGATCCGCATGCGCGGATCCCGGTCCACCGCGCCGAAGGTGTAGAGCTGCTCCACATAGGCATCGGCCATGTGCGCCTTTTCGGCGAGGATACGGTGGGCGGCCGCGTCCAGGCTCTCGCCGATGCCGACGAACCCGCCGGGAAGTGCCCAGTCACCCTGGAAGGGATGCTGGTCGCGCCGGGTGAGCAACACCGCGGGTGCGCCCTCGACCACGCTCATCAGGATCAGGTCAACCGCCACCGACGGACGCTCGAACGCGGCCGGGTCATAGCTTTCGAGGAAGGTCGCTTCGTCCATCGGCGGGGCCTTATATTCACTGTGCGCTTTACTTATGTGCGAATCGGATATATGTCAAATCCGGAAAGTGAGATGGATCATGCCGAACTTCGTGATCGTGGTGGACATGCAGCGGGACTTCGTGGCGGCGGACGGTGCCTTGCCGGTGCCGGGCGCTGAGGAGATCGTCGCGCCGATGCAGGCCTGGCTGGCCGGGCTGCATCCCGGGAACACCGCCGGCGTGCTGTTCACCTTCGATACGCATGTACCCGAGGTCTATGCGGTATCCGAGGAAGCGAAGCAGTTCCCGCCGCATTGCGTGGAGGGGACGCCGGGCTGGGAACTGATGGTGGATCCCGGCGCGGTGGGTCCCGCGATCCCGGTGCTGCGGCTGGAGAAGGGCGTGTTCGACATGTGGGCCGAGCCGGGCCTTGCGGTGGAGCGGATCGGCAGCGGGGAGGCTGCGGACCGCGACGGCTTCTTCGCCGGGCTGACCGCTTCCGGAATCGACGTGGTGACCGTGGTCGGCGTCGCGGCCGACTATTGCGTGCGCTGGGCCGTGGAAGGGCTGATCGCGCGGGGCTTCCGGGTGACCGTACCCATCGGGCTGACGCGCGGTATCGCCCGGCCGATCTCCCAGGTCGTCGCCGAGGAATGGCCGGGCGCGGCGGTGGCGATCGAGGAGGTGGCGTGATGCGTGCCGACCGCGTCCCCTCTTTATGGGAGTGGCTGTTGCTCTGGGTTTGCCTGAAGCTGCTGTTCCGCAAGCGCCGGCCGCCGCTGCATCACCTCAAGCTGCGGCACTGAGCGGAGCCGCTTGACAGAATCGGCAAAAGCGGGGATTTCGGCGGGCCCGAGCGGGTATGGTGAAATGGTATCACAGGAGCTTCCCAAGCTTCTAGCGCGGGTTCGATTCCCGCTACCCGCTCCAACTTCCCCACGCTTCAGTCGATCACCCGGCCTTCGCCGATGAAGCGGCCTTCCCACAAATAGAAATGGCCTGCTTCGCGCAGCGCGCGGACTGCGGCGTCGCCCGAGAGGAAGACGAAGCCCAGTTCGCGGGTCTCGCCGGGATGCAGCGGCGCATCGCGGAGCAGCGGCAGCGCGTCCCAGCCGACCAGTGGCTTGGTCGTCTCGGTCATCACCGGGCAGGTCCAGCCCGGCTGCGCCGGGCTCTCAAGGCCGCCTTCGGCCGTTTCGTACATGCGCACTTCCGCCGTCAGCTGGGGCGGCGCGACGCGCTGGAATTCGGCTCGGGACATAGGGGCTCCAATCTTCGACCCGCCGGTTGGCCCACCCGGGCGATCGGCGCAAGCTCGGCCTTCCCATGGGCTAATAACTCTGACTATTGTGCAGGTCATGCTTCGCTGGCTCACCACGCTCGCCCTTTTCCTTGCCACCCCCGCGCTCGCGCAGGCGCCGCATCTGGAGGGGGGGCGGCTGATCGTGGACGGCAAGCCGTTCCTGATCCGCGGGGGCGAGCTGGGGAACAGCTCCGCGACCGATCGCGCCTGGCTCAAGCCGCATTGGCAGCGGTTGAAGACGCTGCACCTCAACACCGTACTGGCGCCGGTAACCTGGGAAGCGATCGAGCCGGAGGAGGGCAAGTTCGACTTTTCCAGCCTCGACTGGCTGGTCGAGGATGCCCGTGCCAACGACATGCGGCTGGTGCTGCTCTGGTTCGGTACCTGGAAGAACAGCATGTCGACCTACGTGCCCGCCTGGGTGAAGCGCGACGGCAAGCGCTTCATGCGCTCGACCGGCAAGGACGGGCAGCCGCAGGATATCCTCTCGGCGTTCGGCAAGGCGACGCTCGACAGCGACGCGCGGGCATTCGCGGCGGTGATGAAGCATCTGAAGGCGATCGACGGCGACCGCCATACGGTGCTGATGGTGCAGGTGGAGAACGAGATCGGCTTCCTGCCGAGCGCGCGCGAGCATGGCCCGCTCGCCGATGCCGCCTTCGCGAAATGGAGGGGCAGCGAGGAAGGCTTCACCGCGCACCATTATGCCCGCTTCGCCAATGTCGTCGCCGAGGCGGGGAAGCGCGAATACAGGCTGCCGATGTACGTCAACGGCGCGCAGGGACGGCCGGGCAAGCTGCCGGGCGAATATCCCAGCGGCGGGCCGCTGGCGCATCTGATGCGCGAATGGAAGGACGCCGCGCCGGCGATCGACATGCTCTCACCCGACATCTATTTCCCGAACTTCGCCGGGATCGCCGACGGCTATGTCGTGCCGGGCAATGTGTTGTTCGTGCCCGAAGCGAACCAGGCGGGCGACCTGCGCGCACCGGCCAATGCGATGCGGGTGATCGGCAAGCACAAGGCGATCGGGTTCAGCCCCTTCGCGATCGAGCAGATCGGCGACAAGGACCGGCTGGGCGGCTTCTATGCGATGCTCGAGCAGCTGACGCCGGCGTTGTTCGCGGCAAAGGCGCAGGACGGCTTCTCGCCGGTAGTGAGCTTCGAAGGCGTGGTCGACAGCAGCCCGCAGGTGGCGAGCATGGGCGGCTACCGGATCACCGCGAACTTCGTCGATCCCTGGACGCCCAAGGACAAGCAGGAGCCCGGTGAGCATGGCGCGATCCTGCTCTGGCTGGGCGGCGAGGATTATCTGGTCGCCGGCAGTGGGGTGACCTTCACCTTCGAGCCGCGGGTCGGACTGGACCTGGTCGAGGAAGGCGGGTTCGAGGATGGCAAATGGGTGGCCGGGCGCCGGCTCAATGGTGACGAGACGCACCAGGGGCGGCATGTCCGCCTGCCGCCGGGGCAGTATGGCATCCAGAAGGTGCGGCTGTATCGGTATTGAGTGGGCCGCTCTTCCCGCTTTTTCGTCATCCCCGCGAAGGCGGGGATGACGCTTAAAGAGGGATCAGGTTGAGCCATTTCGTATCCCGGGCGTTACGACCGGGATGGAAAGACTCTGGTTCATTACCAACCCCGGCTCGGGATCGACCACCAAGGCCAAGTGCGATGCGCTTGAGGCTGTGTTTGAGGAACGCGGGCTGACGCTGGTCGGCCGCACCGAATTCCCGGCGGAGGAGCTGCCCAAGGGAGCGTCGCTTACGCGGAAGAAGGTGGACACCGTCGTGCTGTTCGCCGGTGACGGGACGATCAACACGACGCTCTGCGCACTGGAGAAGTGGAAGGGCAGTTTCCTGATCCTGCCGGGCGGCACGATGAATCTGCTGGCCAAGTCGCTGCACGATACGCTCGATCCGAAGACGATCATCGAGGCGGCGCATGACGAGACGACACGGGTGGCGCTGCCCTATATCGAGGCGGGCGAGCATCGCGGATTTGTCGGACTGATACTGGGGCCTGCGACCGCGTGGTTCCGGGCGCGCGAGGCGGCGCGCAAGGGCGCCATCAAGAAGCTGTTCCAGGCCGCGCATATCGCGTGGAACCGCACCTTCGGCGGCAGCGGCATCCGCATCGGCGGGGTGCCGGCGCTCAGGGACAAATATCAGGCGGTGTTCGTCCGGCCCGAGGGCAAGGAGCTGCATGTGGCAGCGGTGGACGCGCGCGACTGGGGTTCGATCGTCCAGCTCGGCTGGGAATGGCTGACCGGCGACTGGGTGGCCGCACACGCGGTGAGCGAGAGCCTGACCGATGAACTGCGCACCACGGGCAAGAAGCCGGTGCTCGCGCTGTTCGACGGCGAACCGGTGTCGCTGGCGCCGGGTACGGCGGTCACCGCGGGGATGAGCCGCGAGGTGTTCATCGCGACGCGGGCGGCGCTGGGGTGACGCGGCTTTTCCACGTCAGCGACGTCCATTTCGGCTGCGAGGATCGCGCCGCCATCGACTGGTTCGGCGCGCGTGTGCGGGAAGAACAGCCCGATGCGGTGATCATGACCGGCGACCTGACGATGCATGCGCGCGCGAAGGAGTTCACGGCGGCGGCGGCGTGGCTGCAGGGGCTTGGGCGGCCGGTGACCGTGGAAGTGGGCAATCACGACCTGCCCTGGTTCAACCTCTGGGCGCGGTTCGTGACGCCCTACAAGCGCTACCGGGCGCTGGAGGCGATGATCGAGCGGCCGCTCGACCGCCGGGGCGTGGCCGTGGTGCCGCTCAAGACCACGGCGCGCTTCCAGTGGCGGCTCAACTGGGCGAAGGGCTATGTGAGCACGCCGGCGCTGCAGGAATCGCTGGCGCAGGTTGAGGCGGTGCCGGCGGGCGACCTGGTATTCGTCGCTTGCCATCATCCGCTGGTGGAAGGCGGCACCCGGATGACCAGCGAGACGCGGCGCGGGCCCGAGGCGCTTGCGGCGCTGGCCCGGGCAGGTGCGCATGCGGTGCTGACCGGGCATGTCCATGACCCGTTCGATGTCGAGCATCAGGTCGAGGGGCGGACCGTGCGGCTGATCGGAGCGGGGACGCTGTCCGAGCGGGTGCGCGCCAGGCCGCCCTCGTTCAACGAGATCACGGTGGAGGGCGCGAGCTTCTCCACCCGGGCGCGGTTCATGGGAGAGGGAAGCGTCCCCCTCTAGTCACCGCTTCGAGATATCCTGCCCGAACACCAGCAGGTTCCCGTCCGGGGCCACCACCATCAGCTCGCGCTGGCCGTACATCTGGTCGATCGGGCCATAGATATCGCCGTCGTTGAGCAGTGGCGCCTTGGGGGCGAGCTCCTCGGCGATGGCATCGACATCCTCGACGTCGATATAATAGCAGAAGCGGCGGTTGCCCGGAGGCGCGCCGTCGTCGCCCATATTCTCGAGAATGCGGAAGGCCGCCTGCTCGCGCCGGACATAGGCATAGTTGGGCGTCCGGAAATAGAGTTCGAAGCCCAGCACGTCCGTGAAGAACCACAGCGCCTTCTCGAAGTCCGGCACATGCATGAACGGCGTAATGCGATAAAGATTGGCCATCACTCGCCTCCCCGAAAGGCGCGCCCCATTACCCGGGCGCAACGATAGCGCAATCCGGATACGCAGTTAAGCGCGCAGGAACCGTATGCGGTAGATCGAATGCTCCCATTTGCACGTCATCCCGGCTCAAGGCCGGGGTGACGGCGGGAATGAGGTCCGCTTAGGTTCGAAACAGGCTCAGCGGCGCGCGCCCGCCGGTGCTCCAGGTCGACCAGTTGGGGAAGACATAGGGCATGTCCGCGTCGCTGACGCCATGCCAGCGGGCGATCGCGCCGATATATTCCTCCTGCGAGACGGCGGGGACGAAGCGGCCCTCGCTGCTGACGTCGGTCGCACCGCCGAGCACCGGATCCGGATAGGCGCCGAAGATCCCGCCGGGGGCGACGTTGCCCCCGACCACCAGGTGGTTGCCGCCCCAGGCATGGTCGGTGCCGTTCTGGGCATTGCCGCGATAGGTGCGGCCGAAGTCGCTCATCGTGAACGCCGTGACGTTCTCGGCCATGCCGATCGACTGCATCGCGCGGTGGAAACCGGCGAGCGCCATGGCGAGGTCGCCCAGCAGGTTGGCGTGGGTGCCGGTGTCGTTGGTGCCGCCATTCACCTGGCCGGAATGATTGTCGTACCCGCCCTGGCTGACGAAGAAGGTCTGGCGGCCATGGCCGAGCGAGCCGCGCGCATCGATCATCCGGGCGACGCGCATCAGCTGACGGGCGACGTCGCTGGTCAGCGCGGCGCCGGTGGTCGGGTTGACGAAATAGCCGTCGAGCGAACTGGTCGCCGAGATGATGGTGTTGGCGGTGGTCGCCTGGGCATAGCTGCCGTTTACGTCGCGCGCGGTGGCTTCGGACAGGTCGCCCAGGCCGGTGGCCGAGGAGAAGGTGCCGAGCGCGTTGTTCTTGGCGGTGTTTGCGGCGTTCGACGCGGTGGAGTAGCCCGAGCGCGACAGCGTGCCGGTGGAGGGCAGGACGAGCGCCGAGCTGGTCTTGCCAATCACCGCGAGCTGCGAGCCCGCGATCGATATCATCGAGGGGACGCTGCTCGCGCCCATCTTGTCGGTGAGGCGCCCCATGAAGCCGTCGGTGGCGAAGTCCCGAGCGCGCAGGCCCTGCCAGTGCGCCTGCTCGTCGGAATGGCTGAGCAGGTTGGTTGGGCGGAGATCGGCCCGCGATTGGTAGGTCGCCTTGGTCAGCGGCGCGTAGAGGGTGCCGGCGTTGAGCACCAGGCCCAGGCTGCCCTCGTCCCAGATCGGGCGGAGCGCGGCCATCGCCGGATGCAGCGCATAGGCAGTGCCGGTGAGCGCGGTGAGGCGGCTGGCGGCGATGCCGACGCTGCCGCGCGCGGCGAGATAGGCAGCGTGCCGGGCATCGGTGGGGATCACCATGTTCCAGCTGTCATTGCCGCCGAACAGGAACACGCCGACCATCGCGCGGTAGCTGCCGTTCGGGGCAGCCATGGCGGTGGTGCGGCCGAGCTGGCCGATTGCGGCGAGTGCGCCGGCACCGGCGGTGACCTTCATGAAGTCGCGTCGGGAAAACGTCATCGGTCCGGCTCCTCAGCGATCGACCAGGAACATCGGGCTCGAGGCCGCGACGTAGAGCATCATCTGGGCGCGGCGGCGCGCCTGGATGGCGACATCGGTATTGGTGATGGGGGTGGCGGCCGCCTTGAGCGCATCCTTCTGCGCCTGGCTGAGCGTGTTCGCGAACATCGTCAGGTCGATCCGCGCCACCATCGCATCGAGGTCGACGCCATACGCTTCCCAGCTCGTCCAGAGCGGCTGGGTGAGCGAGGACATGGGCAGTCCCGAATCCAGCGCGTACTCGCTGCGGCTGGCATCGCCCGAGACGGTCCAGTCATAGACGAAATTGTGCCAGCGCAGCACGTTCGAGGTGTTGAGCAGCTTCGAGGCCGGGCTCTTCAGCGTGGCCGAGCCGGGCAGCGGGAAATCGTCCGGATAGAAATTGAACACCGAAGGCGCGCGGAACACCGGCTGGCCGAGGCTGGTATCGCGCGTGGTGAAGACATAGCCATCGGTCGCGAAGCCGATCGCGCGGGCGAGCGCGGTCATCAGCAGCACCGGCTCCTTGAGCTTGCCGCCGGTCGCGGTGGGCGCCGAGCGGGCCTCGCTGTCGAGCAGGATCGCGCGGACCACGGCCTTCATGTCTCCGCGCACGCCCCTGCCATTATCGGCGAACACCTGCGCGACGCGGCCGATATAGGCCGGGCTGGGATTGGCGGTGACCAGGTGGACGATCATGTGGCGCGCGACGAAGGGCGCGGTCGACGGATTATTGAAGGCTGCGTCCACTACGGCGGCGACGCTGGCGTCCTGGGCGGCGCCCGCGGCGACGCTGGTGCCGAGGAAGCTCTTCTGGGTGGTGTCGTAGCGTGCCGCCACCTGGATCATCGGCTTGGAATAGTCGCGGGCATTGCCATCGGTGATCGCCGCGCCGCCGACCCGGGCATAGGTCCAGCCGGTAAGCGCCTTGGCGACGCCCTTGATGTCGTCGGTCGTATAGTTGGGGATGGCGCCGCCGGCGCTGTCGCGCTTCAGGCTGCCGTCCATGTTGAGCGCGTCCGGGCCCATCGAGAAGAGCTGGAGCAGCTCGCGGGCGTAATTCTCCGAGGGGCCGGACTTGTTGCTGTCCGCCATGTCGAGATAATCGCCCATATATCCGCTCATCGTCACCTGGGCGAGGATGTCGCGGTAATTGCCGAAGGCGTTGGCGAGGAAGATCTGGTTGAAGGTCGCGATGCCGGCGGTGGAGTTCACCTCCGCTTCCGAAGCGACGATCATCTGGCCGAGCGCGAAGGCGGTGCGCTGGCGCAGCTGGTCCGATCCGGCAACGGCATTGGCGAAGAAGCGCATCGCCACCGGCGTGCGGCTGAAATGCGCGCGGTTGCACACCGTATCGGTGCTCACGCAGAAATCGCGGCGGACCTCGGTGGTGAGATCGGCATAGCTGCTCGACGAGGCGGCAAGCTGCTCGTCGACCCAGGCGGTGGCGCCGAGCGACTTGATGCGGGCGACCAGGTCGGTGGTCGGGCCGAAGCTCGCCTGCCGCGCGAGGCGGGCGGCATCGCCATCGGTGAACACCACCGGTGCCGGCGTGGGGCTGGGCGTGGTGACCACGCCGCCGGCGCTGCCGCTCGACGACGAACCACCCCCGCCGCCGCCATCGCAGCCGCCGAGCACAAGCAGACCAAGCGCCGCGCCAAGCACGGCCGTCCTGTGATTTTGGAACACCCCGAATTTCCCCCGAGGCCGCGGAACCGCCGCAACCTGCACTTCCATGAATAATTTAGAGGAAGAATCCGAACAACCTGCAGAAATACCTAAGGAAATCTTCATCGCGATTGCGCCGTGCGCAAACGTCGCAGCCCAGGCCGCTAGTTGCGCTGCCGCAACGGCGTGCATGGCGGCGAAGCGAGGCTGGGGCGCGATGGACCGCGAAGGCGATTGACTCCCGTGCAATTCTGTCTCATATTTCTGTTATGACAGAAATTACGGACAACGCTGTTCAGTTGCCGATCGCGGTGCAGCAGTTCGTGCTGCACTGGGGCGAGATGGGCGGGCAATGGGGCGTCAACCGCTCGGTCGCCCAGATCCATGCGCTGCTCTACCTCTCCGACCGGCCGCTCAACGCCGAGGAGATCAGCGACACGCTGCGCATCGCGCGGAGCAACACGTCGAACAGCCTGAAGGAACTGCTGGGCTGGAAGCTGATCCGCCGCGTGCCGGTGATGGGCGACCGGCGCGATCATTACGAGGCCGAGGTTGACCTGATGCAGATGCTCACGCGCATTGCCCAGGGCCGCAAGGAGCGCGAGATCGATCCGGCGGTGGCGGCGCTGCGCGTCTGCACCGAGGAAGCGAGACGCGATGCGGCGATCTCCGACACGGCGCGTAGCCGGATCGTGGCGATGCAGGACTTCGTCGTGACGATCGACGATTGGTACCAGCAGATGATGAGCGTGCCGCCGGGACGGCTGATGACGCTGATCCGGCTGGGCAAGAAGATTCTGGCATTCCTGCCCAAGGGCAAGAGCGAGTAGGCGAAAGGAGCGGTCCCATGGGAGCGGCATTCGGATATGCGCCGGGTTCGCTGGCCCGTTACGCCGATTGGCACCGTGTCGCGGCGCCGCGTTGGGACGATGCCGAGAGCCCGTTCGCGCGGCTGCTCGGCGAGCGCTGGCTGTTCCTGCCGCCGGCGACGCGCCGCCGCTTCCTGCGCAAGATCAAGGCCGGCGCCTGTGTCTCCTATCTGGGCGAAGTCGCCGAATGCCGGATGAGCCGGGTGGGGTGGCTGCTGGCGCAGCTTTCCCGCGCGATCGGCGCACCGCTGCCGCTGGGCACGGACGTCGGCGTATCGGCCAGCGTCAGCGTGACGGCGGATGGCGACGGCCAAGGGCAATACTGGACGCGGCAATATGGCCGTGCACAGGGTTTTCCACAGGTTATCCACAGCGCCAAGCGCTTCGCCGGGCCGACGGGAATCGAGGAATATCTGGGGCTTGGCGTGGGGATAGCGCTGCGGCTGGAGGAGGATGGCGGGGCGCTGTTGTTCGTCAGCGACCATTATTTCCTGAAGCTCGGCAGGCTGCGGGTGAAGCTGCCCAACTGGGCGATGCCGGGCAAGCTGACGGTGGGGCATATCGACATCGGCGATGGCCGCTTCGTGTTCAGCCTCGACCTGGTGCACCCGCTGCTCGGCGAGCTGGTCCACCAGCTCTGCGTGTTCGCGGATCCGGCGGAGTGAGGCGATGAACCAGGACCAGCCCTCCGGACGACGCCTGCTGGCCGCCATCCTGTCCGCGGTTCTTGTCGGGGCGAGCGCGTTTCCCGCCTATTTCATCGTGACCGGCGTGATGGAGGGCGTCGTCGAGCAGGCCTGGTTCATGGCGGTGGCATCTTTCATCGTCGGGGCGATCCTGGCCGCAGGGCATGTGGCGCTGCTGGGCCTGCCCCTCTACGGCCTGCTCAGCCTGCGCTGGCGGTTGCGCTGGTGGAGCGCCGCGATCGGTGGCTTCCTGGTCGGCGGGCTCCCCTATCTCGTGCTGCTCAACAATCCGGGCGAATATTCGCAGATCGGCGGCACCGTGCTGTCCGAGCATGGACGCTATACCGCGGCGGGTTGGCGCCAGCTGTTCGAGGTGTGTGCCTGGCTGGGCCTAATTGGGGCGCTGGCGGGGCTGGCATTCTGGGCGGCCCTGAACTGGCGGCGGGAAGCACCCGAATGAACCCGATCATCCTGTTCGATGGCGTCTGCGTGTTGTGCACGACGAACGCGCGCTTCGTGCTGCGGCATGACCGGCGCGGGCATTTCCGGCTCGCCTCGGTGCAGAGCGAGGCGGGGCAGGCGCTGTGCAAGCGCTTCGGTGTCGATCCCGACGATCCGGATACGATGCTGGTGATCGACGGTGACCGTACCCGGCGGGACAGCGACGGCGTGCTGGCGATCGCCGAAGCGCTGGGCTGGCCGTGGCGGGCGCTCGGCGTGATGCGGGTGATCCCGCGCGGCTGGCGCGACGCCGCCTATCGCCGGATCGCGCGCAACCGCTACCGGCTGTTTGGCAAGCATGATGCCTGCTGGGTGCCCAGCCCCGAGCAAAGGGCGCGCATCCTGTGAGCCGCATCCTCGTCATCGGCGGCTATGGCGGCTTTGGTGCGCGGCTAAGCCGGCGGTTGCTGGGCGCCGGGCACGCGGTGCTGGTGGCGGGGCGAAGCTTCGAGCGCGCCTCGGCTTTCTGCACCGGGCTGGCGGGCGCGGAGCCGGTGGTGGCGGACCGGACCAACGGCATCGGCATGGTGCTGGCTCGCGAGCGGCCGGACCTTGTGATCGACGCGGCCGGGCCTTTCCAGGGTAGCGGCACCACGGTGCCCGAGGCCTGCATCGCGATGCGCATCCCCTATCTCGACCTGGCCGATGCGCGCGATTTCGTCACCGGGGTCGGCGCGCTCGACAAGGGTGCAGCGGTTGCGGTGCCGATCATCAGCGGAGCCTCGAGCCTGCCGGCGCTGTCGGGCGCGGTGGTGCGGAAGCTGGCGGAGGGGCTGGACCAGGTGGAGCGGGTCGATATCGCGCTGAGCGCATCGAACCGGGCGGTGGCAGGTCCGGCGGTCGCGGCGGCGATCCTGTCCTATGTCGGCAGGCCGGTGCGGCTGTGGCGCGGGCGCCGCTGGATCGGGGCGACCGGCTGGCAGGCGCTCCGGCGCGTGCGGTTCATGGTGGACGGGATGGCGCCGCTCCATCGCTGGGTTGCGCTTGCCGAGGTGCCCGATCTGTCGCTGATGCCCGATGCGCTGCCCGGCCGCCCGGCGGTGACCTTCCACGCCGGTACCGAGTTCGGTCTCCACATGCTCGGACTATGGCTGATGAGCTGGCCGGTGCGTTGGGGCTGGATCGGCTCGCTCGGTGGGACGGCGCGCTGGATGCATAAGCTCCAGACGCTCACCGGGCGTGGTGGCAGCGACCGTTCGGCCATGACCGTGACGCTGACCGGATCGGGCATCGCGCGGCGCTGGACGCTGATTGCCGAGCGGGGCGACGGGCCCGAGATTCCGACGCTGGCGGCGGAGCTGCTTGCAGAGGATATCCTCTCCGGAAAGGTGCCGCCGGGCGCGCGCGACGCGAGCGGGCTGTTGACGCTCGATCGGTTCGAGCCGCTGTTCGCCAGGCTCGCGATCCGGACCGAAGTGGTCGAGCGTGCGGTCGATCCGCTCTATGTCCGGGCGATGGGCTCGCGCTTCGGCAAGCTGCCGGAGGCGGTGCGTGGGATGCACGACTTTATCGGCGATGCCGGGGCGTCGGGGAAAGGCGAGGTGCGTCGGGGCAGGGGGCTGGCCTGGCTGGTGGGGCGCGTGATGGGCTTTCCGCCCGAGGGCAGCTGGTCACTCCGCGTCGCTTTCTCGGCGGAACATGGCAAGGAACGCTGGACGCGCGACTTTGGCGGCCATGCCTTCTCCAGCGAACTCAGCCAGGCAGGGCAGGGTGTCGCCGAGCGGTTCGGGCCGCTGCGCTTCGCCTTCGACCTGCCTTCGGATGGGCAGGGGCTGAAGATGGTGCTGCGCGGCTGGACCGCCTTCGGCGTGCCGATGCCGCGCCGGCTGGGGCCGCGCATCGATGCGCGCGAATGGCAGGAGGATGGACGCTTCCGTTTCGAGGTACGGGTGCGCCTGCCGATCATCGGCGACGTGGTGCACTATACCGGCTGGCTGGAGCGGGCATGAGAGAACCGGCGCCTTTCGGCAAGGTGATGGGCGCGTTCCTGGTCGCCTCGATCGCGGCATCCCTTCTTGCCGGTGCAATCCTCTGGTTGCTGTTCGCACGCGAAGCGCCGTTGTCGGCATTCACGGACACGCCGGCCATCCTGTTCTATGCGCTGGTGCTGGGCTTCCCATTCGCCTTCGGCCATGCGCTGGTGCTGGGATTGCCGGCTTATCTGTGGCTCGAGCGCCGCTATCGGCTGCATTGGTGGAACGCGATGGCCTCGGGTGCCGTGGTCGGCGTCGTGCCGATGCTCATCTGGATCGGGCCCGCATCGGCATGGGAAGGCATCGCGCTCCTACTGATAGTCGGAGCGAGCGGTGCGGGCGGCGGGCTGGTGTTCCGGCTGGCGCTCTATGACCTGATGCGCAAACCCTAGCGCAGCCATTTCGCCATTTCTGGATAGACCGGAAGGCCGAGTTTCTCGGCCTGGTGCGGCTCGGCGGCCATGCCGTAAAATTGGAGCATGGGCGGGCCGGGGCCCTTGCCGCTGTCGAAGGCGATCGCAAGCGCCTCGCCACCACCGAGATAGCCGTCGGCATGGAACAGCGCGCGCGTGTCGATCCCGATCGCGCGGGCAGCGGCATAGGACCAGGCGATCGCCGCCATTTCCTCGCCCGGATCGTCACGGACTTCGCACAGCGTCGGGCGGTCCGCGGGATCGGTGCAGGCGATATGCCCCGCTTCATGGAGGAGGTCGCCGGGATAGAAGGGGCGCTCGGGGTCTAGCAGCAGTCCGCCGTCGCGCACTTCGATGCCGGGCAGGAAGCTGTCGCCGGCGATCGTCCCCTGGGACACGGGAATGCCGATCTCGCCCAGAAAGGCGAGGATACGGATCGTGTCGGGGTGATCGAGCGCCATGGCGCAAGGCTAGCCGCGCATTCCCCAAACGAAAAGAGGCGGCCCGTTGCCGGACCGCCCCAATTCGTTGGCAGTTGCCGAGGCGCTTAGCGCTTCGAGAACTGGAAGCTACGACGGGCCTTCGCCTTGCCGTACTTCTTACGCTCGACCGTACGGCTGTCGCGGGTCAGGAAACCAGCGCGCTTCACCGGGGTGCGCAGGATCGGCTCGTACTTGGTGAGCGCCTGACTGATGCCGTGCTTCACCGCGCCGGCCTGGCCCGAAAGACCGCCGCCCTTGACGGTGGCGATCACGTCATACTGACCTTCGCGCTCGGTGATGCCGAACACCTGGTTGATGACGAGACGCAGCGTCGGACGCGCGAAATAGACTTCCTGGTCACGACCGTTGATCGTGATCTTACCGGTGCCGGGCTTCAGCCACACGCGGGCGACGGCGTCCTTACGACGGCCGGTCGCATAGGCGCGGCCGAACTTGTCGAGCTCCTGCGCACGCAGCGGGGCGGTGTTGACCGGCTCGTCGAGCTGGCCGGCGAGATACGCATCGGCGCGGGTATCGGAATCAGCCTGCGCCTGGGCGGCCACGGCCTGCTCACCGGCGGCGATGGCGCCGAGATCGGAAAGGGACTGGCGGTTGTCAGACATTATGCGCCCACCTTGTTCTTGCGGCTCATGCCGGCGATGTCGAGGACCTCGGGGTTCTGCGCTTCGTGCGGATGCGCAGCGCCGGCATAGATGCGCAGGTTGCGCATCTGCTGGCGACCCAGCGGGCCGCGCGGGATCATGCGCTCAACGGCCTTCTCGAGGACGCGCTCCGGGAAGCGGCCTTCGAGGACCTTGCCGGCGGTGATGCCCTTGATGCCGCCCGCATAGCCGGTGTGCTTGTAGTACACCTTCTGGCCCAGCTTCTTGCCGGTGAACTTGATCTTGTCCGCGTTGATGACGATGACATTGTCACCGCAATCGACGTGCGGGGTGAAGCTCGTCTTGTGCTTGCCACGAAGCACATTGGCGATCACGACGGCAGCGCGGCCGACGATGAGGCCGTCGGCATCGACGATATGCCACTTCTTCTCCACCTCGGCCGGCTTCGCCGACTTGGTGGTCTTCATCAGCGCCTTCATGGGCTGGGACCTTTCGAGTATGAAACGCGA
Source organism: Sphingomonas sp. OTU376 (assembly GCF_038440415.1). Classification (NCBI taxonomy): domain Bacteria; kingdom Pseudomonadati; phylum Pseudomonadota; class Alphaproteobacteria; order Sphingomonadales; family Sphingomonadaceae; genus Sphingomonas; species Sphingomonas sp. OTU376. The sequence continues at coordinate 16,296 of NZ_JASATQ010000079.1, forward strand.
GCGCGCCACCCTTTCGGGCAGCGCGGTTGAAGGCCCTCTGACGATTCGCTCGGGAAAAGTCAAGAAAAGTGGGGCTTTGCTGACGGGTATCTGAGTACCGTGGGTCGTTTTCCCCTCAGCGCAGCCAGGTAAGTGCGAGCGATTCCACAGGAACGGTCTTGCCGTCGATGGTGGCGATGCGCCTGTTTTCGTAGCGCAGCGGCATGCCGCTGGGCAGGTCGATCAGCGTGGTGCCGGTTTCGCTGAGCAGCATCTCGGGCAGCATCTGCTCGAGCTCCTGCGTACGCGCGGCCTTCTCCGCCGGGGTGAAGCGATCGGCGAGCTGGGTGAGCAGCCGCTTGAAAGAATCGGGATCATAGTCGGAGCGGGAGGTGAGCGTGGCGGTGCGGCCGGGCTCGGCGGCGCTCAGGGTGATGGTGACGTCCATCGCGACGCTGCCGCCGAGCAGTGGCACCGGCTGCTCGATCGGTGTGCTGATCTCCTCGCCGACATGCATCGACAGTCCGCCACCGCCGAACAGCGGCTCGACGTTGCGCAACAGGGCCGAGGGCGCGGTCTCGGCGGTGAGGCCGGTGAACATCGCGCGGACCTGCGGCATCACCTTGTCGCGATCCGCGGCGGGGATCAGCTGCCCGGCGGCATCGACGGCGGCCAGGATCCGGGCTTGCGCCGCCGGCCAGTCGCGGACGCGCAGCACGGTGCCTTCCGCGTCGAGATCGAAGGCGATCGGCTCGCCGGTGAACGGGGCGATCATCGGGGCGATCCCGGGCGCGCGCATCTCGGGCGGTAACGAAGTGGCCTCCATCCGCCAATGCGCGATGAAGCCGTCGCCGGCCTTGGTGAAGCGCAGTTCCTCCACCCAGCTGGCCGACATTCCCGGGCGACTGGTCCGGGCGGCGCGGTCGCGGGCGACGCGGTAGCGCATCGGCGCGTCGGTCGGCGGGTTGAAGACGATATCGATCGTTGCGGGTTCGGCCTTGGTCGATGCCTGGGCCGCTGCGGGCGGTGCGGCCGCAAGGCAGGCGAGCAGAGCGGCGGCAAGAATCGAGCGCATGGATTTCCCCTTTGCCCGGCGTTCGGCCATGCGCGGCACGGCGAGTCAATCGGCGAGCGGTTCGACCGTTAGCCGGGTGCGGCTGATCCTTTCCAGGCCGCCGGTGCGGATGCGCAGCGTCTTGCTGTTGCGGGTGATCAGGCCGGTATGGGGATCGACTTCGGTGATGCGTTCGAGGGTCACGTTCTCGCCGCTGGCGACGGTGGTGCTGCGGAGCAGGCCGCCGGGCGAAGCTGTTACACTGCGCATGCCCTCGAGTGGCCTGGCGCTGCCATAGGCCGAGCTGCCGGGCAGCCGGACCGGGGTGGTGCCCGGCACCAGCGGCTCGTCGGGGACCACCGCGAGCACCAGCGAGCCGAGCATCGCGCGCCGGCGGCTGTCGGGCAGGGCCCGGATCGGAGCAGCGACGCGCTCGGCGAATTTGGGGCGCTCGGCAGGGGCGAGCGCGCGACGCGCGGCGGCGACTTCGGCGACGCGGCGGCAGAAGCGCTCCCACAATGCGGGGAGGTCGTCGATCGCGGTGACCGTGCCGGCCTTGTCGAGGTGGAATATCAGAGGCGTACCGGCGAGCGCGGCATAGCCTGCCTCGAACAGCGCGCCGCTGCTGTCGCTGGTCTCGCCTTCCGCTTCGGCGAGCACGACTTCCGCGCGATAGCCGCCGTCCTCGCGTGCGAAGCGGATGCGGCGCTCCATGCGGTAGAGGCGGGTATCGTCATGGCGCTCGGTCACGACCAGCAGGGCCCGGTCGAGCGGCGGGGAGAAGCTGGCCGCGCTTGCCTGGAGGACAATCGCGGCGAGCAGCATCAGCGCGTCTCGCCTTCCACCCAGGCGGCGACATCGCCGCCGACGGTGGCGGTCCAGCTCTCGATCACCGGCAGGTCATAGGGATGGAGCGCGGCGATGCGCTCGCGCAGCCGGGTGGAGAGCATCGGGCGGGTCTTGAACAACACCGGCACTTCCTCGGCGCGTTCCAGCTCCCCGTGCCAGAGATAGAGCGAGGTGCAGGGCGCGAGGATATTGGCGCAGGCGGCAAGCTTCTCGGCCAGCACCGTCTCGGCCACGCGCTCGGCATCCGCCCGGGTGGCGAAGGTCACGTAGAAGAGCGCCAGCTCGCTCAAGCGCCGGCCCGGCTGCCCGCGACATGCGCGCCCCAGACGGTGGCGATGACGACCAGCGCGCCGGTGAGCTGGTGGAGCGCGGCGAGCCAGATCGGCATGCCGGCCATCACCGTGGCGATGCCGAGCAGGATCTGGGTGCCGAACGCGCTGTGGATGGCGATCGAGGCGCGGCGATCGGCGGCGCGGACCTTGCGGGAGAGGATCACCAGCGCGGCGACCGTGATCCAGGCCCACCAGCGGTGGATGAAGTGCACCACCGCCGGATCGGAGAAGAGGATATGGCCCAGGCTCTGCCCCGCCTGGCTGACGCCGGGGAAGAAATGGTCGTTCATCAGCGGCCACTGGTCGGTGACCAGCCCGGCGCGCAGCCCCGCGACCAGCGCGCCGTAGAAGAGCTGGACGGCGAGCACCGCCAGTACCGCGACCGCCAGGCCGGTGAGGCGGGCGGGGCGCGCCATCGGGTTGCGCCTGAGCGCGAGCAGGTCGAGCGCGGTCCAGATGATGCCGCCGAGCGTGAACAGCGCGGTCATCAGGTGCGCGGAGAGCCAGAAATGGTCGACCGCGGTGCTGGTCTTGTTCAGGCCCGACTTGACCATCCACCAGCCGAGCGCGCCCTGCAGCCCGCCCAGCGCGAGCAGTGCGATCAGCCGCCAGCCATAGCCCTTGGGGATCGCCCGGCGGATGGCGAACCAGAGCAACGGCAGCGCGAAGGCCATGCCGATCACCCGGCCGAGCAGCCGGTGGAGATATTCCCAGAAGAAGATGTTCTTGAACTCGGCGAGGGTCATGCCCTGGTTGAGTTGGGTGTACTGGCCGATCTCGCGGTAGCGGGCGAACTCCGCCTGCCACGCCGCTTCGGTGAGCGGCGGGATGGTGCCGGTGAAAGGCTTCCACTCGGTGATCGAGAGTCCCGATTCCGTCAGGCGGGTGATCCCGCCGATCACCACCATCAGCACGATCAGCGCCGCGACGGCGAAGAGCCAGGTGGCAAGCGCGCGGAGGCGGACGGAGGCGGGCAGCGAAGTCATCTTGAGCACGGGCGGTGGTGTAATTCCGATCAGGGGGGATGGCCAGTCCTGCGCGGTCGCCGCGCGCACGGCTTTGACCGGCGGCAAACCGACACCCCATGCGTTGAGGCCATGACTTTATGCAGCCTTGGTGATTCGCGTGCGCCGCGCTTGTGCGCATAGTCCGGCAAAAGCGATCGGGGAGCGGCATGAAGCAACGTTTGACACGGCGACAGGCATTGGGCGGAGCGGTGGCGGCGGGCGGGCTTTCCGCATGGCCGATGGTCGCGACGCTTGCGGCGCAACCCGACACGCTGTTCCGCGAAGTGCTGCTCGTCGACGGCACCGGCACGCCGCCGCGGCTCGCCAATGTGCTGGTCAGCGGCGATCGGATCGCGCGGATCGATCCGCCCTCGGCCGGGGGCGATGCCCGGCGCGTCATCGCGGGCGAGGGACGGGTGCTGGCGCCCGGCTTCATCGACATGCACAGCCATGGCGACCCGTTGAAGGACAGCTATGAAGCCTTCCTGGCAATGGGTGTCACCACGATCACGCTCGGCCAGGACGGCAGCGGCCCGCGGTTGGGCAAGGACCTCGACCCGCGCAGCTGGATGGCGGCGATCGACCGGGCACCGATCGACCTCAACGTCGTGCTGCTCGCCAGCCATGGCACGCTGCGCCGCGCAGCCGGTGTGCCGGATTCGGTGCGCGTGCCCGATGCGGCGGGGCTGGCGCGGATGGCGGCGCAGCTCGACAGCGAGATGCGTGCCGGTGCGTTCGGCCTGTCCTATGGCCTCGAATATGTGCCGGGCATCTATTCAGAGACCGCCGAGCTGACCAATCTCGGCAAGGTGGTGAGCCGCTATGGCGGCGTGGTGATGAGCCATATGCGCTCGGAGAATGACGAGGACATCAAGGCGTCGATCGACGAGCTGATCGCCTCGTCGCTGCCGGCGCGGCCGCATATCTCGCACCTGAAGGTGGTGTTCGGGAAGGGCGAGGCGCGGGCGCGTGAGCTGCTCGCCTTCCTGGCGGACAAGCGCCGCCAGGGGATCGAGCTGACCGCCGATCAATACCCCTATGAGGCGGGCTATACCGGCATCGCCATCCTCTTCCCCAAATGGGCGCTGCCGCCGACGGACTACGCCAGGGTGGTGGCCGAGCGCCGGCAGGAGCTGCGCGACTATCTGGTGCAGCGGATGACGCGGCGCGGCGGTCCCGAGGCGCTGCTGATCGGCACCGCCCCCTATGCCGGCAAGACGCTGGCCCAGGCGGCGCGGGAGGCGGGGCTCCATTTTGCCGATTTCCTGATCAAGATCGGCCCGCAGAGCGGTTCCGGCGCGCATTTCACCCAGGACAAGGCGCTGCAGGACGTGCTGCTGCTCGATCCGTATGTCGCCTTCTCGACCGATGGCGGCCCCGGCATGCGCCATCCGCGCGCGACCGGCACCTATGCCAAGCTGGTCGAGGAATATGTGGTGCGGGACAGGAAGCTCGGCATCGCGGAGATGGTACGCAAGGGCAGCGGCCTGCCCGCGCATATCCTGCGGCTCGGCGATCGCGGCGTGATCCGGCCGGGCATGCAGGCGGACCTGATCCTGTTCGATCCCGCGAAGGTGAAGGCGCGGTCGAGCTATGTCGATCCGTTTGCGAAGGCCGAGGGCTTCGACCTGGTGATGGTCGGCGGGCAGGCGGCCTATGAAGGTGGCGCGCGAGTGGCGAAGCGGGGCAGGCTGCTCCGGGCGCGGTAACGTTTGGCGCTCACTGCTCCCCGGGGGGGGGGGGGGGGGGGGGGGGGGGGGGGGGGGGGGGGGGGGGGGGGGGGGGGGGGGGGGG
>NZ_JASATQ010000080.1:0-21304 GCF_038440415.1 Sphingomonas sp. OTU376
CCCCCCCGGCGCCGCCCCCCCCCCCCCCCCCCCCCCCCCCCCCCCCGGCCCGCCCCCGCCCCCCCCCCGGGGGAAGCGGGAGGGTATTCGCCGGAGGTTCGCCGGGAAGACGTGGCGGTGGTCCGATGCCCATTCCTGTCATGCTGAACTTGTTTCAGCATCCAATTTTCCTCCAGCGATATCGCCTGGGGCACCTTGGACCCTGAAACAAGTTCAGGGTGACGATGGGGGTGGGTGGGGTGAGGACTCTCCCCTCAGCGCTCCTCCAGCCGCGGCAGCAGCTCGACGAAGTTGCAGGGCTTGTGGCGGATGTCGAGCTGAGTGGCGAGGATGCCGTCCCAGGCGTCGGTTACCGCGCCGGTCGAGCCGGGCAGGGCGAAGATATAGGTGCCGCGGGCCACGCCGGCGGTGGCGCGGGACTGGATCGTCGAGGTGCCGATCGACTGGTAGCTGAGCCAGCGGAACAGCTCGCCGAAGCCCGGGATCTCCTTTTCCTGGACGCGGGCCAGCGCCTCGGGCGTGACGTCGCGGCCGGTGACGCCGGTGCCGCCGGTGGTGAGGATCACTTCGACCTGGGGATCGTCGATCCAGCCGGTGAGCCGGTCGGCGATCCGGTCGGCATCGTCGGTGATGATCTCGCGGGCGGCCAGGATGTGGCCGGCGGCGGAGAGGCGCTCGACCAGGCGGTCGCCCGAGCGGTCGTCGGCCAGGGTCCGCGTGTCGGAAACCGTGAGCACCGCGATCCGCACCGGGCGGAAGGCGATCGCGTTATCGATTGGCATTGCCGTCCTGGTGGAAGGCGAGCTTGCGCGCGCTGAGCTTCACCGCCGCGGGACCCTGCATGCCGGGGAATTTCGGCCACATGCCCTGGGCCAGCGCCTCGCGGCTGCTCGACTTGCGGCCCTCCTGGTTCTCGTACATCCAGTAGTTGCGGAGCACGACCATCACATAGCCGCGCGTCTCCCAATAGGGGATGCTCTCGATATAGAGCAGCGGATCGCCGCCGTCCTTGATCAGCGCGTTCCAGTTGGCGACCGGGGTGGGGCCGGCATTGTAGGACGCGATTACCTTGGGCAGCAGGCCGCCGGTGAAGGGCTGGTCGCGCAGCTGCTCGAGATAGGACTGGCCGATCTCCATGTTGACCGACGGCTTGGTCAGATCGCTGGCGGCATAGTTGACGCCGTGGCGGCGGCCGATGTCGATCGCGGCGCCCGTCTTCACCTGCATCAGGCCCATCGCGCCGGCGGCGCTGCGGATCTCCGAGTTGAAGCGCGATTCCTGGAGCGTGTGGGCGAAGACCAAAGCCTTGTCGACGCGCCAACCGCCGGCCGGGGTCCAGTTCGGCGCCGGATAGCGGGCGGCGGTGAGCGGCTGGGTGCCCTGGGGGCAGTTATGGGTGAGCCAGAGCTGGGTGGAGGGCAGGCTCAGCCGGCCGGCGAGGCGGGTGAGCGCGACATGCTCGGACGGCGAGCCGATCTTGGCCTGGTAGCGCAGCACCTCGTCGGCCAGGCCATCCTCGTCGATCTCGACCAGGGCGGCGGCGACGCGGACGTTCGGGCGGCGCTCCAGCGCGCGCCAGTCCTCGGCGACGAACTTCTCGGCCTTGGCGGGCCTATCCTCGATGCCGAGCGCCGACTTGGCGAGCAGGCCGTAGAAAGTCTCGCCATATTGGGTGGCGGCGCGCAGCTTGACCTCGACCTTGTCGGGATGGCCGCACGCCATCTCGGCGCGCGAGCCCCAATAGAGGCCGGCGGAGCGCAGCTCGGTATCGGCGGCGCGGGTGGCGACGCGCTCGAAGGCGGCGGTGGCGCCGGCGCAGTCCTGCTCGCGCCAGGCGGCGAGGCCGGCGACCCAGTCGGCCTGCGGGGCCCAGTCGCCCGCGCCGTCCTGCGCCTTGGCGGCGACGCGGCGGGCATTGTTGTCGTCGCCCGCGACATAATAGATCCAGGCGACCTTCTGCTGCCACTCGGTCCGGGCCTCGGGCGTGAGATCGGCTTCGAAGCGGCTGACCACGCCTTCGGCCTCAAGGCCCTGGTCGGCCTTCACATAGGGCTGGATGGCGAGCGCGATCTCGGTGGCGGCGGTGTCGCTCTTGATCGAGCGGGCGCGCTGGCGGACCGGGGCGCCGTCATACCAGACGAGGCGGGCGGCGGCGGGAATGGCGGGGGTGGAGAGGGCGCCGCGGGTCTTCGCCATGCGGCTGAGCTGGTCGGCCTGGGGCAGCTCGGGCGCGTCGCTGATCAGCTGGAGCAGCGGGGCGAGCTCGACCTTGGGCGAGTTCTTGGCGGTGTAGAGCTCGGCGCGGGCGATCGCGTGGAGCGGGCCCGGCTTCATCGAATCGAGCTGGATCTGCGCGTCCTGCCAGCGCTGGGCGCGGATCGCGGCGAACACCTTGCGGTATCCGTCCTTCTGGTCGCTGTCGAGCTGCGAGGGGATGCCGTCGCCTTCGCGCAGGGCAGGCGCGCCGGCGCCGTCCTCGGCGGGCGTGGAACTGGAGGTGGTGCTGCCGGCCGGGAGATCGGCGGGGTTCGCAGTGTCGCCGCCCGAAACATCGGCCGCATGGGCGAGAGCCGGCGACGCGAGCAGCGTGGCGGCAAGCAGGATACGCATGGTCACAGGCTCCCCCGGGTCAACAGCAACAAATGCTTCCAGGCTTCGCTTTTGGCGGCCGGTCGATCCAGCAGGAAGCGTGGATGCAGGCTCGCAACAGCCTGTGTATGTCCGCCAAAATGGTTAACATCCACTAAACCATTTGCCGGTGGGCCGTCATTCGTCTCGGCTACTGCACGGCTCGCCGTTTGACCCAGAATCAAGAGCTTAGCGGGCTGCAGCAGCTTCAAATGGTGGCGGGTGATCTCGATCAGCCGCGCCTCCTGGTCGGGCGGGATGCGGCCGGCCAGCGGGCGGGCGACGGCGAGCGAGACGAAATAGACCGAATCGCGCGCGACTCCGGCGGCGGTGAGCATGCGCGAGAACAGCTTTCCGGCCGGGCTGTCGCCCAGAAGCGCGCCCTGGTCGTCGCTTTCCGGCATGTCGGTGAGCACGACGAGCGGGGCGTTGACGGGGCCTGCGGGCGCGATTTTCGGGGTGAGCCAGCCGGCCTCGGGCACCGTCTCGCCGGTGCGCCAGGCGGTGAAGGCGGCAAGCGTATCGGGCAGGACCTCTGGCTGGGGCGACGTTACGGCAGCCTGCGCCGCCTGCACGGGCGCGGGCCGCGCGAGCCAGTCACGAGCCTCGTCCTCCTGAAGGGTTTCGACGCCCGCATCGCGCCACCATTCGAGTGCGCTCGCGAGGGTACGCCCCCAATCTGCTGTGTATTCGCCTCCCACCGCTCCTAAGAGTCACGGCTTGACGGGCGGGTCAATCTGCCTTCATCGACCAAGGGACAGGACGTTGCCAGCTTGCGACGAGACAGGCGTGCGGCGTGTGCCAGACCAAGATTAGAAGGATGCGATGATGAGCGAACGGGAGTCGATGCCCTATGACGTCGTGATCGTCGGGGCGGGCCCTGCGGGCCTTTCTGCGGCGATCCGGCTGAAGCAGCTGGCCACGGAAGCGGGCAGCGAGCTTTCGGTGTGCATCCTGGAGAAGGGCTCCGAAGTGGGCGCCCATATCCTCTCGGGCGCGGTGATCGATCCCAAGGCGCTCGACGAGCTGCTGCCGAGCTGGCGCGAGGATGGCTGCCCGCTGGCCAGCACGCCGGTGACCGAGAACCACCACTGGGTGCTGAGCGAGAAGGGCAAGTCGGGCTATCCCGAGTTCATCACCCCGCCGTTCCTGCACAACAAGGGCACCTATACCGGCTCTCTCGGCAATCTGTGCCGCTGGCTGGCGGGCAAGGCCGAGGAGCTGGGTGTCGAGATCTTCCCGGGCTTCGCGGCGGCGGAGATCCTCTACCACGACAATGGCTCGGTTAAGGGCGTCGCCACCGGCGACATGGGCGTGGCGCGCGACGGCGAGCACAAGGGCGACTATCAGCCCGGGCTCGAGCTGCATGCCAAGTACACCTTCTTCGCAGAGGGCTGCCGCGGGCACCTGACCAAGCAGCTGATCCGCAATTTCGAGCTCGACAAGGACAGCCAGCCGCAGATCTACGGCATCGGCATCAAGGAGCTGTGGGATATCGATCCGGCCAATCATGTGCCGGGGCGGGTGATCCACACCCAGGGCTGGCCGCTGACCGACGGCGCCAACGGCGGCGGCTTCCTCTATCACCAGGCCGACGGGCAGGTGGCGCTCGGCTTCGTCACCTGGCTCAACTACAAGAACCCCTATCTCTCGCCCTTCCAGGAGATGCAGCGCTGGAAGACCCACCCGGAGATCGCGGCGATCCTCAAGGGGGGCAAGCGCGTCTCCTATGGTGCCCGCGCGATCTCGGACGGTGGCTGGCAGGCGGTGCCCAAGCTGGTCGCGCCGGGCGCGGCGCTGATCGGCGACGCGGCTGGCTTCCTCAACGTGCCGCGGATCAAGGGCACCCACACTTCGATGAAGAGCGGCATGATGGCGGCCGAGGCGGCGTTCGCCGCGGTCGGTGCCGGCCGCGAGGCGGACGAGTTGGCGGCGTACCCCGAGGCGTACGAGAAGAGCTGGGTCTACAAGGAGCTGCGCGGCGTCCGCAACGTCGCGCCCTTGGTCAAGAAGTTCGGCGACACCTGGGGCACGATGCTCGCCGGTGTGGCGATGTGGAGCGAGCTGCTCGGCATCCGCTGGCCGTTCACGATGAAGCACAAGCCCGATAACGAGGGCATGTGGCACGCTTCGGTGGCGCCCAAGATCGACTATCCCAAGCCCGACGGCGTGCTGACCTTCGACCGGCTCTCCTCGGTGTTCCTGTCGAACACCAATCACGAGGAGGACCAGCCGGTCCATCTTACGCTGAAAGACCCGGAAATTCCGATCGGCTACAATCTTCCGGTGTACGCCGAGCCTGCCCAGCGCTACTGTCCGGCGGGTGTCTATGAAGTTGTCGGCGAAGGCGACGATCTGCGCTTCCAGATCAACGCGCAGAATTGCGTCCACTGCAAGACGTGCGACATCAAGGATCCTACCCAGAACATCAACTGGGTGGTGCCCGAAGGTGGCGGCGGACCCAATTACCCGAACATGTAGTTTTGCGCTCGCGCTGCTGCTGGCCCTGCCGGCGGCGGCGCAGCAGCAGGCGGTGCCGGAGATCGACCTGCGTGACTATGCCCGCGCCCGCGCCGCCGATGCGGCGGGGGAGCCGGTGCTGGCCGCACCCGGCTATGCCCGGGCGCTGTCGGCAGTCCCCGACGACAAGGTGCTGGCGATGCGCGCCTATCGCCAGGGGCTGGCGGCCGGGGACTATGCCCTTGCCAACCGCGCCGCCGCCGCGCTGGTAAGCGCCAAGGCAGCGCCCCCCGATACCGATATCCTCGCCTTCGCCACGGCGTTGCACGGCCGCGACCGGCTGGGCGCGGAGAAGGCGCTGGAGCGGATGTCGAAGGCGCAGCTCGATTTCCTGGTGCCGGTGCTCGCGGCATGGCTGGCGATCGACCGGGGCGAGGACCCGCTGCCGCTGCTCGACACCGCGCGCGGCAATCCGCTGGCGGCCCGCTTCACCAATCGCCACCGCGCGCTGCTGCTGATCGCCACCGGCAAGCCCGACCAGGGCCTGTTCGCGCTTGCCGCGGCGCGAGGCACCGAAGATGCCCCAGATGTCCGGATCGATGCCGGGATCGCGCTGCTCCGAACCGGCCGCAAGCGCGAGGCCGACCGCGTGTTCGGCGACTTTGCCGGCGCCACCAAGGCGTGGCGCAAGCGCGAGGCCAAGGCCGGCAAGCCCGATGCCGCGTTCGGCGCCGCCCATGCCTTTCTGAACCTTGCCGGTGACCTAGGCGGCGAGGAGATGGCGCCGCTGTCGATCCTGCTCACCCGCGCCGCGCTGCTGCTCGATCCGCAGGAAGAGCGGGCCCGGCTGCTGCTTGCCGAGGCCCTGTCGAAGAGCGGGGCGACCGACCTGGCGCTGCAGACGCTTGCCGGCATCCGCGCCGACGGTCCTTTCGCCCGGGGTGCCGCGGCGGGCCGGATCTCGGCGCTGAGCCGGGCCGATCGCCTGCCCGAGGCGCTGGCCGAGGCCAAGGCGCTGGCGGCGGCGGGCAATGCCAGTGCCCAGGAGATCACCGTCTATGGCGAGCTGCTATTCAAGGCGGAGCGCTATGGCGATGCCGCCGAGGCCTTTGGCCGCGCGCTGGGCAAGTCCGACGGCGATGGCGGCTGGGAACTCAATTACCTGCACGGCGCCGCGCTGGACCGGGCCGGCAAATGGGACGCGGCATTGCCCGCGCTCCAGCGCGCGGTGCAGCTTGCCCCCGACGAGCCCGAGGCATTGACCTGGCTCGGCAATGCCCAGGCCGAGCGCGGCGTGGACCTGCCCGGCGCACAGGCGCTGCTCGAGCGCGCCCGCAAGCTCAAGCCCGAAGATCCCGAAGTCATCGATTCGCTCGGCCGCGCCTATTATGCCGATGGCGACCTGCAAAAGGCGCTGCCGCTGCTGGAGAAGGCGGTGCAGCTCGATCCCGGCGGGACCAGGCCCAACGAGCATCTGGGCGACCTTTACTGGAAGCTCGGCCGCCGGATGGAAGCGCGCTATGCGTGGCGGGCGGCGGAAGTCGCCGCCGAGGCCGAGGACGCCGAGCGGATCAAGGGCAAGCTGGCGAACGGGCTGAACTGATGGTCACCGAAATCGCCAAGGCCAAGCTCAACCTGGCGCTGCACGTCCGCGCGCGGCGCCCCGATGGCTATCACGAGCTGGAGACGTTGTTCGCGTTCGTCGCGGACGGGGACGTGGTGCAGGTCGAGCCCGCCGAGAGCGACCGCTTCACGATCACCGGGCCGTTCGGCGCGCTGCTGAGCGGGGAGGGCGACAACCTCGTCACCCGGGCGGCTTCGGCATTCCGGGAGCGCTTCGGCGGCGGCGCGCATGCGATCGCGCTCGACAAGCGGCTTCCGGTCGCCTCGGGGATCGGCGGCGGTTCGGCCGATGCGGCGGCGACCCTGCGGGCGCTGGGCGTGCTGCACGGGGTCGCGGTGGACGAGATGTTCGACATTGCCGACCGGCTCGGCTCGGACGTGCCTGCCTGCCTGTTCGGTCGCAGCGCGATCGGGCGGGGCAGGGGCGAGCAGCTGGAGCCGGTCGCCGGATTGCCGGGGATGCCGGTGCTGCTGGTCAATCCGGGGGTGTGGGTGTCCACTGCCGAGGTGTTCCGGCGCTGGGACGGCGTCGACCGCGGGCCGCTACCGGTTGATCCGCGCGAGGGGCGCAATGACCTGGAGCCGCCGGCGCGGGCAATCGCGCCGGTGATCGATGAAGTGCTGGAGGCTTTGGCTGCGTCGCCGGGGGCGGGGCTGGTGCGGATGTCGGGGTCGGGGGCGACGTGCTTCGCGCTGTTCGACAGCGATGGCAGCCGGGATGCTGCCTGCGCGGCGTTGGCAGGTCGCGGCTGGTGGATGCTGGCTTCCAGCCTCACCTGATTACCCAAAGCGGGTCCCTAGAGCCGTTCCCCGGCGAAGGCCGGGGCCCAGTTGCCACGAACTTCGTAAGGCTCCCGCGCCATCGATAATCCGCCGAGACTGGGCCCCGGCCTTCGCCGGGGATCAGTTCTGGTTCTGGGCGGAGTTGGTGGAAACAGATTAACCACCCTCGCGAACCGGTCCTTCGCAGTTTGGGCGGTAGATAGTCCCCAGCGGATCGACTGCCGGGAGCAGAACGTCTGTCGGTGGCGCGGGCGCAAGCCCGCCCCATCCCTCCCAACTCCCGCCCCCTTAACAGCGCCGCTTCAATCGGGCACAGCCGGGCCATGATCCAGCTCACCCGCAACGGCCCCGTCGCCACGATCGCGCTCAATCGTCCCGAGGCCAGGAACGCGCTGCCCACCGCCGCCTGGCAGGCGCTGGCCGCCGCCGCGCGCGACGTGGGCGATGCGCGGGCGGTGATCCTCAAGTCCGATGTCGCGGGCATCTTCTCCGCCGGCGCCGATGTCCGCGAGTTCGAGCAGCTCCAGGGCGATCCGGCGCTGCGCACCAGGTTCCGTGAAGCGATGCGCGAGGGGATCGAGGCGATCGCCGCGCTGCCGATGCCGGTGATCGCCGCGATCGATGGCGGCTGCTTCGGCGCGGCGGTAGCGCTGATCCTCGCCGCCGATATCCGGATCGCCGGCAAGCTCTCCGAATTCGCGATCACCCCGGCGCGGCTGGGCCTTGGCTATCCGCGCGCGGATGTCGCGCGGCTGGAGGCGCAGGTGGGCAAGGGCATGGCGTCGCTGCTGCTGTTCACCGGCGACAAGCTGCGCCCGGACGAAGTGCACAAGATCGGGCTGGTCGAGCTGAAGACCGGCAAGGCGATCGAGACCGCCACGGCGATGGCGGGCGCGATCGCCGGCAATGCTCCCGAGGCGATCCGGCTGCTCAAGCGGACGCTGCGCGGGGAGCAGACCGACCAGGGCTTCGAGGACGCGTTCGGCGGGGCCGAATTCGCCGAGGGGCTGGCCTCGTTCCGCGAGCGGCGGAATCCGGTCTGGTGAGCGTGGCCGAGATCATCCCGGGCAGCGGCCCGGTGCTGCTGCTCGGCGATCATGCCTCCAATGCCGTGCCGGCGGATATCGACCTCGGCGTGGATCCCGCGCTGATGGACAAGCATATCGCGGTGGACATCGGCAGCGCCGCGGTGGCCCGGAGCCTTGCCGCGAGGCTGGGCGCGCCGGCGATCCTGGCCAATGTCTCGCGGCTGGTGATCGACCTCAACCGCGAGCCCGATCATGTCGGCCTGATCCCGCACCGGAGCGACGGGCACCTGATCCCCGGCAACGACACCGTCGATCGCTTCGAGCGCATCGCGCGTTTCCATGCGCCCTATCACCGGCTGATCCGCGACCGGATCCGGGCGCAGCGGCCCCGGCTGATCCTGTCGGTGCACAGCTTCACGCCCTGCCTGGAGCATGGCGGCACCGATCGGCCGTGGCAGGTGGGGGTGCTCTACAATCGCGATACCCGTGCCGCGCTGCCGGCTGTGGAGTTCTTTCGGGCGCGCGGCTTCGTCACCGGCGACAACGAGCCCTATTCGGGCCGGCTGCTCAACGCGACGCTCAACCGGCATGGCGAGGGGCAGGGCATTCCCTCGCTCGCGATCGAGATCCGCAACGACCTGATCCGGGAGGATGCGGGGGCGGAGGAGTGGGCGGGGGTGCTGGCGGAACTGGTGGGGCAGCTTCTTTAATTCCTCTCCCTTCCAGGGAGGGGAGCGAAAGAGGCTTTGCGCGTCCCGATAATTTCTTTGCGCAATAGTCTTGCGTAAAAGTGCCTTCTGGCGACATAGGCTTGCGCATCATGACCAAGCGATTCGACAAGTCCAAGCTCCCCAGCCGCTACGTTTCCGTCGGCGTCGAGAGCGCCCCGCACCGCAGCTATTATTACGCCATGGGCCTCACCGAGGAGGAGATCGCCCGGCCGTTCGTCGGCATCGCCTCGGCGGGCAATGACAGCGCGCCGTGCAACACCACGCTCGATCAGCAGGCCGACTGGTGCCGGATCGGCGTGAACGAAGCAGGCGGCATGCCGCGCCGCTTCAACACGATCACCGTGACCGACGGCATCGCCATGGGCCACCAGGGGATGAAGTCCTCGCTGGTCAGCCGCGAGGTCATCGCCGACTCGGTCGAGCTCTCGGTGCGCGGCCATTGCTATGACGCGCTCGTCACCTTCGCGGGCTGCGACAAGTCGCTGCCGGGCATGATGATGGCTATGCTGCGCCTCAACGTGCCGTCGATCTTCGTCTATGGCGGCTCGATCCTGCCGGGCCGCTACCAGGAGCGCGACCTCACCGTCATCGACGTGTTCGAGGTGGTCGGCCGCTACGCCGCCGGCAAATGCCCGCTCTCCGAAGTCACCGCGATCGAGAAGGCGGCCTGCCCAGGCCATGGCGCCTGCGGTGGCCAGTATACGGCGAACACCATGGCATGCGTTGCCGAGGCGATCGGTTTGTCGTTGCCGAACAGTAACATGGCACCTGCTCCGTACAAGTCGCGTGAAGAGATCGCGATTGCCGCGGGCCGCCAGGTGATGACGCTGATCGAGAAGCAGATCCGCCCGCGCGACATCTGCACCCGCGAGGCGTTCGAGAATGCCGCGCGCATCGTTGCGGCGACCGGCGGCTCGACCAATGGCGCGCTGCACCTGCCGGCGATGGCGAACGAGTGCGGCATCGATTTCGACCTGTTCGACGTTGCCGAGATCTTCAAGACCACGCCGTACATCGCCGATCTCAAGCCCGGCGGACGCTATGTCGCGCGCGACATGCATGAGGCGGGCGGCATCTACATGCTGATGAAGACGCTGGCGGCGGAAGGCTTCCTCCACCTCGATTGCCTGACGGTGACCGGCAAGTCGCTGGGCGAGAATATCGAGGAAGTGACCTGGAACCCCGACCAGAAGGTCATCTATGACGCCAAGACGCCGATCACCCCGACGGGCGGCGTGGTCGGGCTGCGCGGCAGCCTCGCGCCCGAGGGGGCGATCGTGAAGGTGGCGGGGATGAAGCGCCTGCAGTTCACCGGCACCGCCAAGGTGTTCGAGCGCGAGGAGGATGCCTTCGCTGCGGTCGAGGCCAATGCGATCGCCGAGGGCACGGTCGTCGTCATCCGCTATGAAGGGCCGAAGGGCGGCCCGGGCATGCGCGAGATGCTGTCGACCACCGCGGCGCTCTACGGCCAGGGGCTGGGCGAGAAGGTGGCGCTGATCACCGACGGCCGCTTCTCGGGTGGCACGCGCGGCTTCTGCATCGGCCATGTCGGCCCCGAGGCGGCCGAGGGCGGTCCTATCGCGCTGGTCGAGGACGGCGACGAGATCAGCATCGATGCCGAGGCCGGCACGGTGGACCTGAACGTCCCCGAGGACGTGCTGGCCGCGCGCCGGGCGAAGTGGCAGCCGCGGATGAACGACTATCAGGCGGGCGCGCTGTGGCGCTTCTCGCAAAATGTCGGCCCGGCCTATAAGGGGGCGGTCACGCATCCCGGAGCCAGCGCCGAAACCCATGTCTTTGCCGATATCTGATCAAGTTCGCCCTCTCGGTGGAGAGAGGGCTGGGGAGAGGGGAAGGGCACGACGGGCATCCATGCTCGCGGCCCTTCTTTCCCTGACTGCCTGCAATACCCAGGTCCGCGACAAGGCCGCCGAGGCCCGCAACGAGATCCATGCCGAGAAGATGGAAAGGGCCGAGGGCCGCGTGGAGTGCGCGCCGCCGGGGGCCGAGAGCTTCTCCTATGCCTGCACGATCGACCGCACCCAGTCGCAGGACGGGCTGTTCCTCACGCTGCGCCACCCGGACGGCGGGTTCCGGCGGCTGCTGGTCACCACCGACGGCCGCGGGGTGATCGCCGCCGACGGTGCCGAGAAGGCCGAGGTGACGATCCTCGCGCCCGACCAGATCGAAGTCGCGATCGGCGGTGCGCGCTACCGCTTGCCTGCGACGGTGCGCGGGGCCAAACCGGGCGAATGATCCCGCCCGGCGCACCGATCGTAACCGCCGCCCAGATGCGCGCCGCCGAGGAGGCGGTGTTCCGGCGCGAGCCCCAGGAAGACGTGATGGAGCGCGCGGGTGCCGCCGTTGCGCGCGAAGTCGCCCGCTTCGCCCAGGGCGCTCCGGTCCTGGTGCTGGCCGGACCGGGCAATAATGGCGGGGACGCCTATGTCGCCGCGCGCCTGTTGAAGGCAGCCGGCCATGACGTCGCCATTGCCGCCTCGGGCGAGCCGGGCACGGGCGCCGCGCGGGCGATGCATGGCCGCTGGGACGGGGAGGTGGGCTCGCTCTACCAGGCGCGACCACGGCCGGTGCTGGTCGATGGGCTGTTCGGCACCGGGCTCACCCGCCCGCTCGAACGCGGGATCGCGCCGGTGCTGGCCGAACTGGTTGCCGCCGCCCGGTTCAGCCTTGCGATCGACCTGCCCTCGGGCCTTGCTACCGATACCGGTGCCGATCTCGGCGTGCCGAGGGGGATCAGCGCGACGCTGGCGTTGGGCGCGCTCAAGCCGGCGCATCTGCTCGACAAGGGGCTGGAGCGCTGCGGGCATGTGCTGCTTGCCGATATCGGCATTCCGGTGGAGAGCCCGTGGCGCAGCGTATCGCGGCCGCAACTGGCGGCGCCGGGCGCGTGGGCGCACAAGTACAGCCGCGGGCTGGTCGTGGTGGTCGAGGGCGACATGCCCGGTGCCGCGCGGCTGGCTGCCCACGCCGCGATGGCAGGCGGGGCGGGCTATACCGTGCTGGCCAGCGCCGGCGAGACCAGCGGCGGACCGGACGCGCTCGTCCGCCAGCGCATCGCGAGCGGTGACGATCTCGCCGATTTCCTGACCGAGACCCGCATCGGCGCGGTGGTGGTCGGCCCGGGCCTTGGGCGCGACCGCCGGGCCGAGGGACTGCTCAAGGCAGCGCTGAACGCCAATCTCCCGCTGATCCTCGACGGCGACGCGCTTACCCTGCTCGGCAAGTCCGCCGCGGCCTGGCTCCAGCGCCGCACCGCTGCGACCTGGCTCACCCCGCATTCGGGCGAGTTCGACCGGATGTTCGAGGGAGGCGAGGGCGACAAGATCACCCGCACGCTGATGGCCGCTGCCGAAGCGCGCGTGACCGTGATCCACAAGGGCGCCGACACGGTGATCGCC
The DNA here is from genome assembly GCF_038440415.1 of Sphingomonas sp. OTU376. Lineage (NCBI taxonomy): Bacteria > Pseudomonadati > Pseudomonadota > Alphaproteobacteria > Sphingomonadales > Sphingomonadaceae > Sphingomonas > Sphingomonas sp. OTU376. Next base: position 12,673 of record NZ_JASATQ010000080.1, read on the forward strand.
ACTCCGCGCGGCGAAGTGCGGGTGCTGTCGCGCGCTTCGTCCTGGCTCTCCACCGCCGGCACCGGCGACGTGCTCGCCGGCACGCTCGCGGCGCAGGTGGCGGGCGGCAACAAACAGGCCGCCGAAGCTGCCGTCTGGCTCCATGCGCGCGCGGCGGCACTTGCAGGACCGGCCTTCATCGCCGATGCGCTGCCGATGCATCTTCCCCAAGCGATCTCCGAATGTCTGTAAGCGAAGTCCTCCGCATCGCGGGGCGCGGCGAGGGCGTTACCGCCGATGGCCGCTTCGTGCCTTTCACCGCCCCAGGCGACATGGTCGACGCGCACGGCGCGATCACCCGCGGGCCGCACCACCAGGAGCCGCCCTGCCGGCACTTCCCGGAATGCGGCGGCTGCCAGCTCCAGCATCTCGACGACATCGCCTGGAGCGGGTTCATCGTCGATCGAATCGCCGGTGCGCTCGCGCAGCACAAGCTGGTGACCGAGATCCGCCCGCCCGCGCTCTCGCCGCCCCGGACCCGCCGCCGCGCCACGCTCCATGCCGAGCGTCGCGGTCGCCAGGTGCTGCTCGGCTTCACCGGGCAGGGCAGCCATACCCTGATCGACCTGGCGGAGTGCCATGTCCTCGATTCCGAGCTGTTCGCGCTGCTCGCGCCGCTGCGGGGGCTGCTCGCCGCGCTGCTGCCGACCTCGCGGCGGATCAACGTCCATCTCGCCAAGGCCGACCAGGGCGTCGACGTGCTGCTCGATGGCCTCGAGGCCGAGGGACTGGCGGCGGCCGAAGCGATCACCGCCTTCGCCCATCGCCACCAGCTCGCGCGCTTCTCGATGGACGAGGGGCTGGGGCCGACGGCGCGCTGGGAGCCCGATCCCGTCACCATCACGCTGGGCGGGGTGCCGGTGCCGTTCCCCCAGGGCAATTTCCTCCAGGCGACGCCCGAGGGCGAAGCGGCGCTGGTCGCGGCGGTGCGTGAAATCGCCGGGGATGCCGGCACGGTCGCCGATCTGTTCGCAGGGCTTGGCACCTTCACCTTCGCCTTCCCCAAGGCGAAAGTCTATGCGGCCGAGGCGGCGCGAGACTCGATCCTGTCGCTCAAGGCCGCGGCCGGCAGCGCGCGCCGCATGGTCTTCGCCGACCACCGCGACCTGTTCCGCCGCCCGGTGACCGCCGCCGATCTGGACAAGTTCGAGGCGCTGGTGATCGATCCGCCGCGCGCCGGCGCGCGCGAGCAGGCGGGCGAGATGGCGAAGGCCAGGGCGCCGGTGATCGCCTATGTTTCCTGTAATCCCAATACGTTCGCACGGGATGCGGAAATGTTGTGCGAAGGCGGCTATCGGCTCGACTGGATCCAGCCGGTCGGCCAGTTCCGCTGGTCGACGCATGTCGAGCTGGCGGCGAAGTTCAGCCGCTAGGGATAATCCGCCCGCAGGAAGAACAGCCCGTCCGACGGTGCGTTGAGCCCCAGCGCGGCGCGGTCGCGCGCTTCGAGCGCCGTGGTCATGTCGTCGGGCGTCCAGCGGCCCTGGCCGACCAGCACGATGCAGCCGACCATCGAGCGGACCTGGTGATGCAGGAACGAGCGCGCTGAGGCGAAGACGCTGATGCGCTCGCCGTCCGCCACCACCTCGAGCCGGTCGAGCGTGCGCAGCGGGCTGTCGGCCTGGCAATGGGCGGAACGGAAGGTGGTGAAGTCGTGGCGGCCGATCAACCGCGCCGCGCCTTCGGCCATCAGCCCGGCATCGAGCGGCGGGATCACCCGCCAGGCGAGCCCCTTTTCCCAGGTGAGCGGCGCCCGTCTTGTTGAGATTCTGTATTCATAATGGCGTGCAACGCACGAGAAACGGGCGTGCCAATCGTCCGGCACCTCGACGCAATCGAGGATCGCCACCGGGTTGGGCCGCACCCGCGCATTGAGCGCTTCCATCAGCCGGAAGGCGGTGATCGGCTTCTCGATATCGATATGCGCGCGCATGCCCAGGCCGTGCACGCCGGCATCGGTGCGCCCGGCGGCGTGGACCGAGGCGCGCTCGCCAGTGACCGCGAAGGCGGCATCCTCGATCGCCTGCTGAACACTCGGGCCGTGGTCCTGCCGCTGCCAGCCCATGAAGGGCCGGCCGTCGAATTCCACGGTCAGCGCGAACCGCGTCAAAGCCGGGTGCCCTTGGGGATCTTCAGGCCATTGAGCAGCTCGCGTGACGTCATGACGCCACGTCCGGCCCGCTGGACGAGGGTGGGACGGATCGCGCCTTCGCCACAGGCGATGGTGAGCGCTTCGTCAAGCAGCACGCCCGGTGCGCCCGCATCCTCGACGATCTCTGCCGCATGGACCCGGAAGCGCTCGTCGGCGAACTCGAAGAACGCCCCAGGCGCCGGATTGAAGGCCCGCACCTGGCGCTCGACGTCGATCGCCGGCCGGGTGAAATCGAGCCGTGCCTCGGCCTTGTCGATCTTCGAGGCATAGGTGACGCCTTGCTCGGGCTGCGCGACAGCCGGATGCCCGCCCAGGTCGGCCAGCACTTCGACCATCAGCCGCGCGCCCATCGCGCTCAGCTCGGCAGTGAGTTCGCCCGCGGTCTTGCCGTCGATCGGGGTGCGCTCCTCCAGCCGCACCGGGCCGGTATCGAGCCCGGCCTCCATCTGCATGATGCCGACGCCCGTCTCGGCATCGCCGGCAAGGATCGCCCGCTGGATCGGCGCGGCGCCACGCCATCTTGGCAGCAGCGAGCCATGGACGTTCAGGCAGCCATGCTTCGGCGCGTCGAGCACCGCCTGGGGCAGGATCAGGCCATAGGCGGCGACCACCGCGACATCGGCGTCCAGCGCCCGCAGGGCTGGCAGCGCCTCGGGATCCTTGCGGAAGGACAGCGGGGTGCGGACCTCGATCCCCAGTTCCTCGGCCCGTGCGTGCACCGGCGACGGCGTGAGCGCCTTGCCCCGGCGCCCGCCGGCGCGCGGAGGCTGGCTGTAAGCCGCCACGACGTCGTGCCCGGCTTCCACCAGCGCATCGAGCACCGGCACGGCAAATTCGGGCGTTCCCATGAAAATCACTCGCATGCGGAGCCCTTAGCCCCAACCGTCATCCCGGCGAAAGCCGGGATCTCAGGCGGAGGTGCGGGAAAGGAGCCGCACGAGATCCCGGCTTTCGCCGGGATGACGGCCAGTTTCCTTTTCGTTCCCGGATAGCTACATCCCCCACATGGCATCTCCCGAGATCGAAGCGCTCACCCAGGCCCTGTCGCGACTGCCCGGCCTCGGGCCCCGCTCTGCCCGGCGCGCGGTGCTCCATCTGCTCAAGAAGCGCGAGACGGCGCTCGATCCCCTGCTCTCCGCGCTGGGAGCGGTGAGCCGCAATCTCGCCACCTGCGGCACCTGCGGCAATGTCGATACCTGCGATCCCTGCCAGATCTGCGCCGATCCGCGCCGCGACGTGCGCTCGCTCTGCGTGGTCGAGGAAGTGGCGGACCTGTGGGCGCTCGATCGCTCGCGGCTGTTCCCGGGGCGTTTCCATGTGCTGGGCGGCCGCCTCTCGGCGCTGGAGGGGGTGCGGCCCGAGGACTTGGGGATCGACAGGCTGGTCGCGCGCATCGCCGCGGGCGGGATCGACGAGGTCGTGCTGGCGATGAACGCCACGCTCGAGGGACAGACCACCGCGCACTATATCGCCGAGCGGATCGAGACCTATCCGGTGCGCGTCACCCAGCTCGCCCATGGCCTGCCGGTGGGCGGCGAGCTCGATTATCTCGATGAGGGCACGCTGGCCCAGGCGCTGCGGGCGCGGCGGCCGGTGGCATAGAGCGGAAGGTGCATTGCTTTCGCTGTTCCCCGGCGAAGGCCGGGGCCTAGTTGCAACGCAGTTCGTGAGTCTCCCGCGCTATCGGCAGTTCGTCGACACTGGGCCCCGGCCTTCGCCGGGGAACAGAAAGGCGGTAAGTCGCACCTAGGGCTTTTCCCCTCTCTTGCCCGAAAAGCCGTACGGGCCTAAATTACCCGCATGGCAATTCTACCCATCGTCGAGATACCCGATCCGCGCCTGCGCCTCATTTCCGAACCCGTTACGGAGGTGACGGACGAGCTGCGCGACCTGATCGCGGACATGTTCGACACCATGTATGACGCGCCGGGCATCGGCCTTGCGGCGATCCAGGTCGGCGTGCCCAAGCGCCTGATCGTGATGGACCTCCAGGAGCGCGAGGACGAGGAAGGCAAGCCGATCCGCGAGCCGCGCGTCTTCATCAACCCCGAGATCCTCGACCCGGCCGAGGAGCAGTCGGTCTATACCGAAGGCTGCCTGTCGATCCCCGAGCAGTTCGCCGATGTCGAGCGTCCCGCGCGCTGCCGCGTGAAGTGGCTCGACGAGAAGGGCGCCGCGCATGACGAGGTGTTCGAGGGCCTGCTCGCCACCTGCATCCAGCACGAGATGGACCATCTGCAGGGGATCGTCTTCATCGATCACCTCTCGCGCCTGAAGCGCGACATCATCCTCAAGAAGCTCAACAAGGCGCGCAAGGCCGCCGCCTGATCCCGAGCACCAGGAACGCAATCGAGCCGCGGGTGGCAACGCCCGCGGCTTTTGTTTGCGCGAGGCAAATTCGCGCTGTCCTCCCGCGATCGTTCGAGTTATGTTCCGTGTGCCCGCGGGTGTTGGCGCGCTTTTCTGGATATTGGAGGTTGGGTTTGGATTTGGTGGCGGTTGTGATCGCGGTTGCCGCGCTCGTCATCGGGCTCGGGCTCGGCATGTTCCTGGGCGGGCGCCCGGCGGCGCAGATGCGCAGCGAACGCGACGCGCGCGAGGCGCAGTTCAAGGCGGCGATCACCGATCTCGCCGCGGCCGAGGAGCGGGCCAGCCATGTCGAGGCGCTGCGCAGCCAGGCCGAGATGTTGCGCGACGAGCGCGACGATGCCCGGCTCCAGCTGACCGAGCTGCGTACCAAGGCGGAAGCATTCGAGGAGCGGCTCGCCGAGTTCAAGGGCGCGCGCGAGGCGATGGCGGGCCAGTTCCGCGAGCTGGCGGGCACGATGCTCACCGAGACGCAGGAAGCGTTCCTCAAGCGCGCCGAGGAGCGGTTCAAGGAGTCCGAGCAGACTTCGGGCCAGAACCTCAAGGCGCTGCTCCAGCCGGTGAACGAGCGGCTCCAGCGCTATGAGGAGGGCGTCGCCAAGGTCGAGGCGGAGCGGCGCGACGCATTCGGCGACCTCAAGGGCCAGATCGAGCAGATGCGGATCGGGCAGGAGCGGGTGAGCGCGGAGGCGGCCAAGCTGGTCAATTCGCTGCGCAACGCCCCCAAGTCGCGCGGCCGCTGGGGCGAGCAGCAGCTGCGCAACGTGCTCGAGACCTGTGGCCTCTCCGAGCATACCGATTTCCAGACCGAGGTGAGCGTCGCCGGAGAGGAAGGCGGGCGGCTGCGTCCGGACGCGATCGTCCGGGTGCCCGGCGGCCGCGCGCTGGTGATCGACGCCAAGGTCTCGCTCAACGCCTATCAGGATGCGTTCGGCGCGGTGGACGAGGAAGAGCGCCGCATCGGCCTCGCCGCGCATGCCGCCGCGATGAAGTCGCATATCAACGGGCTGGGCAACAAGGCGTACTGGACCCAGTTCGAGGAAGCGCCGGACTATGTCATCATGTTCGTGCCGGGCGAGCATTTCCTGTCCGCCGCGCTAGAATATGATCCCGGGCTGTGGGACTTCGCCTTCGAGAAGCGCGTGCTGCTCGCCACCCCGACCAATTTGATCGCGATCGCGCGGACGGTCGCGGCGGTGTGGCGCCAGGAGAAGCTGGCCAAGGAAGCGCGGCAGATCGGTGAGCTCGGCAAGGAGCTGTACGATCGCCTCGCCAAGGCGCTGGGCGACCTGCGCGTGGTCGGCTCGGGGCTCAATACCGCGGTGAAGAACTTCAACACCTTCGCCACCAGCCTGGAGACCCGGGCGCTGGTCTCGGCGCGCAAGCTCAAGGAGCTGAACGTGGAAACCGGCGCGCGCGAGATCGAGGCGGTGCCGGCGGTCGAGCTGCTCGCCAGCCATGCCGGCGAACCGGAGGCGGAGGCCGCCGAATAAGCTGGGCTATGGCGGCGCCGGAAATTGCCGCTAGGCTGGTGCGGAATCGAAACGGAGGGGAATTCGATGAAGCTGGCATTCGCACTCATGCTCGCCGCCGCACCGATCGGCCCGGCCCTGGCACAGGATGCGGCCGAGACGGCACGCAATGACAAGCTCGGCCAGGCGGTTCGCCTGATCCAGGGCGGCCAGCCGCAACAGGCGATCGACCTGCTCAATCCGCTGATCGTCGAGTATCAGGGCCTGTATCGCGGCGAGAAGCAGAAGCTCTGCCAGGTCGAGGATTATGAGACCGCTGCCTATGCCGGCCTGCCGGGCGGCAAGGACGCGATGCTGGTCGATGGCGGCTGGTGCATCGCGCTATGGGGCAAGGGGTTCGCGATGATCGACCTCAACCAGCTGGACGGCGCGATCCTGTTCCTCGAGCGTGCGGTGACAATGGCGCCGCTCCACCCGCATTATCTCTCCGAGCTCGGCTATGCCTATCAGGCGCAGAAGCAATGGCAGCGCTCCTACGACCTCTATGCGCGTGCCGCCGATGCGGCGAAGCGCGAGAGTGGCGAGCGGCAGAAGAAGTCGCTGCGCCGCGCCTGGTTCGGCATGGCCTATGACCAGATCGAGCTGGGCCGGCTCGACGAGGCGGAAGTGTTGTTCCGCAAATGCCTGGAGCTGACGCCCGACGACCAGAAGGTGAAGGACGAGCTGCAGTACATCAGCGAGCAGCGGGCGAAGAAGAAAGCGAGCTGAGGCCGCCGACCGGCCGGGGCGGGCGATCGGCGGCGAAGGTTCAGGGTCGGCCGCGAACCAGCGTCATCGTCCGGCCACGGGCGCCGGTCAGCACGAGCCGGTTGCCGCCACGATTGCCGGTCGACACGACCAGCCGGTCGCCGAGCAGGCCGAGGATCGCCTGTTCCTGCTGGTTCCGCGCACGATCGACACAGGCCATCCGCGTGCTGGCGACGCGATCGGTGGTCAGCCGGCCGCGCGCGAAGGTGAAGCTGCCGTTGAAGCGGTTGCAGCTGGCATTGCCCGAGACGCGGCCATTGTCGAATGCGATGGTCGGGCTGGTGCCACGCGCCACCGGGCGGCCGTTCAGCGCCTCGATCCGCCAGCTGCCATCGATCAGGCTGGTGCCGGCGGAGGCCGTCGGCTCGCCGCCGCAGCCCTTGTAGGTGCGGCCGTCAACCGTGACGGTCACCGTATCAGGATAGGAGCGGTCGCTCATCCCGTCGGAGCACTTGATATGGTTGGTGTTCACGTTGATCCGGCGGGTCTGCCAGATCTCGCCGGCAAAGCCGTGGATCACCCTGGGCGTCGCCACGCTGACCGGCTGGCGGCCCGGCGCCTCGAAGCGCATCGTCCGCGCGCCGATCGTCAGGCTCCAGAATGGCTCGGTGCCGCTGGCGCGATAGTCGGGCTGTGCCTGGGCCTGCGCGGTGGCGGGCAGGGCGGTCAGCGCGATCAGGCTGGCGGCGGCGATGGTCGAAAGTCGCATGGTTCACTCCCTCTCTGAGAGACACAATGCGCGGCTCGGGCTGAACGCTCCATGGCCGTAACGATTATCGACCGTTCAGCTTCGCTGCTGGCCGAGCACCTCATAGGCCATGACGGCGGTGGCGATCGCGGCGTTCAGGCTGTCCGCCTTGCCCAGCATCGGGATCTTCACCAGCAGGTCGCAGGCTTCGGCCATGAAGCCGGGCATGCCCTGCGCCTCGTTGCCGGTGAGCAGGAAGGTCGGTGCCTGGTACACCGGGGCGCGATAGTCATGCTCGGTATCGAGGCTGAGCCCGACCAGCTGGCCGGGTCCCTTGCGCAGCCAGACGAGGAAATCGCCCCAGCTCGACCGCGCCACCGGCACGGTGAACAGCGCCCCCATGCTGGCGCGCACCGCCTCGACGGAGAACGGATCGACGCAGTCGTCGATCAGGATCAGGCCGCCGGCGCCCACCGCATCGGCGGTGCGCAGGATCGTACCCATGTTGCCCGGATCGCGCAGCCGCTCCGCGACCAGCCAGATGCCCGACTTGCTGCGATCGAGATCTGCCAGGGTGACGGCGAAATCGGGATAGACGCCGACCACCGCACCGGGATTGTCCTTGCCCGAAAGCTTGGAGAGGATGTCGTTGTTGGTCTCGACCGCCCAGCCGCCCGCGGCCTCGGTGGCGGCGACCAGGGTGCGGACCAGCGCATGGCCGGCCATGTCCTTCGAGAAGAACAGATATTCGGGCACGCGACCCGCCTCATGCGCCTCGGTGAGGATGCGGAGCCCCTCGGCGAGGAACAGCCCTTCCTCGCGGCGATGCTTCTTGTCGCGAAGGTTGCGGACGCGCTTGATGAGCGGATTGGAAAAGGCAGTGATCTCGCGAGGCATGCGGCATCCCTGCGCCAGGAACGATGCGAAGTCACGACCCGAATGACTTGCCCGACCGCGTCGGCCGTTCCTATGCTGGGGGGAGAGATAGGGGGAAGGGCAGTCATGATCGGTGCGATGCTACTCATGTACTCGGCCGCGGGCCCGGGCGCGGGGGGGTGTTTGTTACCCCAAGGGGGCAAAAACCCCGCCAACGAAAATTCCCCCCAA
>NZ_JASATQ010000081.1:0-20516 GCF_038440415.1 Sphingomonas sp. OTU376
TCCTGGGCAGCTATCTGATGATGTGCGTGATGGTTAACTACTAAGTCTCACCGGACTGCCACACAAATTGGGGGCGGCCCCTTCGGGAGCCGCCCCTTTCTTTTGCCTGCGATAGCGGGAAGCATCCGCCGCCCCGGAGCCAGCCGGAACGGCGGAAGGTCAGGCGACCGACAGCGCCAGCGCCCCGTCGCCTTCGTCGATCTTCACCGTCGATCCGTCCTTCACGTCGCCGCGCAGGATCATGTCGGCCAACGGATCCTGGAGGTAGCGCTGCACCGCCCTTTTCAGGGGACGCGCGCCATAGACCGGATCGTACCCCACCCGGCCCAGCCAGGCGCGGGCGGCATCGGTCAGGTCCAGCCCGATCTTGCGATCCTTGAGCAGCTTCGCGACGCGGTTCACCTGGATGTCGACGATCGGCGCCATGTGCTCGGCCGCCAGCCGGTGGAACAGGATGATCTCGTCCAGCCGGTTGAGGAACTCCGGGCGGAAATGCGCGCGGACGATCTCCATCACCTGCGGCTCGATGCTCTCGACCGACTGCCCCTCGCCGAGATTGGTGAGGAACTGGCTGCCCAGGTTCGAGGTCAGGATCACGATCGTGTTCGAGAAATCGACCGTGCGGCCCTGGCCGTCGGTCAGGCGCCCGTCGTCGAGCACCTGCAGCAGCACGTTGAACACGTCGCCATGCGCCTTCTCGACCTCGTCGAACAGCACGACCTGATAGGGCCGCCGCCGTACCGCCTCGGTCAGCACGCCGCCTTCCTCATAGCCGACATAGCCGGGAGGGGCGCCGATCAGCCGCGCGACCGCGTGCTTCTCCATGAACTCGCTCATGTCGATGCGCACCATCGCGTTGGGATCGTCGAACAGGAATTCGGCGAGCGCCTTGGTCAGCTCGGTCTTGCCGACGCCCGTCGGGCCGAGGAACAGGAAGCTGCCCAGCGGCCGGTTCGGGTCCTGCAGGCCGGCGCGCGAGCGGCGCACCGCGGTTGACACGGCCTTCACCGCATCGGCCTGGCCGATGACGCGCTTGCCGAGCTGCTCCTCCATGTTGAGGAGCTTCTCGCGCTCGCCTTCCATCATCTTGTCGACCGGGATGCCCGTCCAGCGCGCGACCACCGCGGCGATGTCCTCGGCGGTCACTTCCTCGCGCAGCATCGCGCCGCGGCTGGTGTTCCGGGCCTCCGCCAGCTGTTTCTCCAGCGCCGGAATCGCGCCGTAGCTGAGCTCGGCCATCTTCGCGAGATCGCCGGCGCGCTGCGCCTGGTCGAGCTCGCCGCGCGCGGCGTCGATCTGCGCCTTGATCTGCGCCTCGGCGTTGATCTTGTCCTTCTCGCCCTGCCAGCGCGTGGTCAGCTCGGCCGATTGCTGCTTGAGGTTGGCGAGTTCGCTCTCAAGCGAGGCGAGCCGGTCCCTGGACGCGGCATCGCTCTCCTTCTTCAGCGCTTCGCGCTCGATCTCAAGCTGCATGATCCGGCGATCGAGATTCTCGATCTCCTCGGGCTTGGACTCGACTTCCATGCGGATGCGCGACGCGGCCTCGTCCATCAGGTCGATCGCCTTGTCGGGCAGGAAGCGGTCGGTGATGTAGCGGTTGGACAGCGTGGCCGCCGCGACGATCGCGCCGTCGCTGATCCGCACGCCGTGGTGCAGGTCGTACTTCTCCTTGATCCCGCGCAGGATCGAGATCGTATCCTCGACCGTCGGCTCGCCGACGAACACCGGCTGGAAGCGCCGCTGCAGCGCGGGGTCCTTCTCGACGTACTTGCGATACTCGTCGAGCGTGGTCGCGCCGATGCAGTGCAGCTCGCCGCGGGCGAGCGCCGGTTTGAGCAGGTTGCCCGCGTCCATCGCGCCCTCGGTCTTGCCCGCGCCGATCAGCGTGTGCATCTCGTCGATGAACAGGATGATATGCCCTTCCGCGGCCTTGACCTCGTCGAGGACGCCCTTGAGCCGCTCCTCGAACTCGCCGCGATATTTCGCGCCGGCGATCAGCGAGCCCATGTCGAGCGACATGAGCGCGCGGTCCTTCAGCGTATCGGGCACGTCGCCATTGGCGATGCGCAGGGCGAGGCCTTCCGCGATCGCGGTCTTGCCGACGCCAGGCTCGCCGATCAGCACCGGATTGTTCTTGGTGCGGCGCGCCAGGATCTGGATGGTGCGGCGGATCTCCTCGTCGCGGCCGATCACCGGATCGAGCTTGCCGGCCCGCGCGGCCTCGGTCAGGTCGCGCGCGAACTTCTTGAGCGCGTCATAGCGATCCTCGGCGCCCGCCGTATCGGCGGTGCGCCCGCCGCGCAGCTGGTTGATCGCCGCATTGAGCGCCTCAGGCCGCGCGCCAGCCGCCTGCAACGCCTTGCCCGCCGCCGTATTCAGCGACAGCGCCAGCGCGACGAGCAGCCGCTCGACCGTGACGAAGCTGTCGCCGGCCTTCTGGGCGATCTGCTCGGCCTGGTCGAGCACGCGCACGGTGTCGTTGTCGAGCCCGGGTTGCTGCTGCGCGCCGCCACCCGAGACCGCGGGGATCTTGGAAAGCGCCAGATCGGTCTCGCTCAGCGCACGCTTCGCGTCGCCGCCGGCGGCGTTGATCAGCCCGCTGGCCATGCCCTGCTCGTCTTCGAGCAGCGCCTTCAGGAGGTGTTCGGGGGCAATCCGCTGATGGCTCATCCGGATCGCGACGGTAAGCGCCGACTGGAGGAAGCCCTTGGCGCGGTCGGTGAATTTCTCGAGGTTCATGCTCGTCCCTGTTGGTTCCTGCCCCGCGAGATAGTGTTGCAAAGATGCAACACAAGGGGCGCTTCCTGCGCTAGTCGTAACATGTAGTGACACAGCCGCCCGCGCCAAGTCACGGCGTGCGCTGGGCTTTGTTGCTTGTCCGAAACCTGTAACTGCACCGTCGCGCAAATGACATGCAGGCTACCCGATGTTGCAACGCACAATCCCTAGCGCCCGTGCAGCGGGGCATTGGGGCCCTGCCAATATTTTTCAGGGAAACATGCATGCGCAAGGCTGCAATCTGGCTGCTCGCCGGTAGTTCGATTCTGATTTCCGGCACGGCGATGGCGCAGGACGTCCAGCCGGTCGCGCCGGCCTCGGCCGCCGACGAGGGCGGTGAAGAGGGCCAGATCGTCGTGATCGGGCGCGGCGAAACCCGTCAGGTCCAGCAGATCTCGGCGAGCGACATCGCCGAGCTCGCAGCCGGCACCAGCCCGCTCAAGGCGATCGAGAAGCTGCCCAGCGTCAACTTCCAGTCGGCCGATCCGTTCGGTGCCTATGAATGGGCGCAGCGCGTCTCGATCCGCGGCTTCAACCAGAACCAGCTCGGCTTCACGCTCGACGGCATCCCGCTCGGCGACGCCAGCTATGGCAACGTCAACGGCCTGCACATCAGCCGCGCGATCAGCAGCGAGAATGTCGGCGAGGTCCGCGTCTCGCAGGGCGCCGGCTCGATCGGTACTCAGGCGACCAACAATCTCGGCGGCACGCTGGAATTCTTCTCGCGCGATCCGTCGGACAGCTTCGGCCTCCATGCCGAGGGCACCTATGGCAGCGAGAACACGGTGCGCCTGTTCGGCCGTATCGAGAGCGGCGACCTGGGCGGCGGCGTGAAGGCCTATGCCTCCTATGTCTATTCGGACATGGACAAGTGGAAGGGCTGGGGTTCGCAGCGCACCAACCAGGCCAACGGCAAGATCGTCGCCCCGGTGGCCGCCGGCATCCGCCTGGTCGGCACGATCAGCTATTCGGATCGCCGCGAGAACGACTATCAGGACCTGTCGCTCGGCATGATCCAGCGCCTCGGCTATGACTGGGACAATATCTCGAACAACTATGCCCTGGCGGTGCGCATCGCCGACATCGCCAACAATCGCGGCGACACCGGCGCCCCGGTCTCGAACGCGGCCGCCGGCACGGTCTATCCGGCGCCGATCACCTCGGTCGACGATGCCTATTTCAACGCAGCGGGCCTGCGCCGCGACTGGCTGGGCTCGTTCGGGGTCGAGGGCGACACCGGCGGGCTGAACTTCGCGCTCAAGGGCTATTACCACAACAACCACGGCCAGGGCCTGTGGTACACGCCGTACGTCCCGAGCCCGGGTGCCGGCGCCTCGCCGATCTCGATCCGCACCACCGAATATGACATGGACCGCAAGGGCGTGTTCGGCCATCTCACCGGCGAGATCGGCGGCAACAACGCGCTGACCGTCGGCGCCTGGTACGAGAACAACGCCTTCCAGCAGGCCCGCCGCTTCTACGCGCTGAGCAGCCGCACCGAAGTGACCCGCGACAGCCTCGACTTCCAGTCGAACCCGTTCGCGACCCAGTGGGACTATGACTACACCACCGACACCTTCCAATATTATGTCCAGGACAAGCTGACGCTCGGCGCGCTGACGCTGAACCTGGGCTGGAAGGGCTTCAGCGTGAAGAACCAGGCCGATCCGAACGTCGCCGGCAGCCTCGCCTCGGGCGAGATCAAGGTGACCGACTGGTTCCAGCCGACCGCGGGCTTCAACTTCCGCCTCGGCAGCGGCGCCGAGCTGTTCGGCGGCTTCAGCCAGGTGACCCGCGCCTTCACCGCCTCGGCCACCACCGGCCCGTTCGCCACCACCCAGGCCGGCTTCAACGCGCTGCTCTCGGGCTCGACCAAGCTCAAGCCCGAACAGTCGGACACTTATGAGCTCGGCGGCCGCCTGCGCTCGGGCCCGTTCACCGGCTCGCTGGCCGGCTATTATGTCAACTTCCGCAACCGCCTGCTCGGCGTGACCACGGGTGCCGGCATCGTCGGCAATCCGGTGACGCTGCAGAATGTCGGCGACGTCCGCTCGCTCGGCTTCGAGGCGACCGGCGATCTGCGCCTGGGCAGCGGCTTCGGCGCCTTCGTGTCGTACAGCTACAATGACTCGACCTATCGCGACGACGTCCGCAACGCCGCCGGCACGCTGCTCGCGGCTACCAGGGGCAAGACCGTGGTCGATGCGCCCAAGCACCTGCTCAAGGGCGAGCTGACCTATGACCTGGGCGGCTTCAACGCCCGTGTCGGCGCCAACTATATGAGCAAGCGCTACTTCACCTACACCAACGACCAGTCGGTCGAGGGCCGCGTCGTGGTCGATGCCACGCTCGGCTACAAGTTCGACCTGGGCGGCCGCCAGCTCGAGATCCAGGCGAACGCGACCAACCTGTTCGACAAGAAGTACATCTCGACGATCGGCACGAACGGCTTCGGCAATTCGGGCGACAACATGACGCTGATGGTCGGCGCGCCGCAGCAGTTCTTCGTGACGCTCAAGGCCGGCTTCTAGGCGGCTTCTCTCTCCCGGACAGCAGGGAGGGAAGGGAAAGGCCGGGGCGAAAGCTCCGGCCTTTTCCGTTTGGGAGCGTCGCCGCCCAGTCCCGCCGTCACCCTGAACTTGTTTCAGGGTCCAAGGTTGGGCTTGGCGACAGCCTCGATAATCGAGCGCTGTCGCCCGCCGCGCGTTGGATGCTGAAACAAGTTCAGCATGACGGTGATGGGAGATCAGTTCTTCTTCGGCGCCGGCACCGGAATGGTAATCACCGCCGGCGACCGTGCCGGGGCTGCAGCCGGCGCACCCGCCGGCCGCGGCGCCTTGGGCGCGTCCTTGGCGAAGCGCTCGCCGAAGCTGTTGCCGACATACCAGCGCGGTTCCTGATCGGCATCGGCGATCTCGCGCGCGATCAGGTAATTGATCTTCGCGAACTTGGCGCCGGCCTTCCAGTCGAAGGGCTGGCGGATGTCGTCGCTCACCTTGTGGTAGTTGGTCTTCAGGAAGTCGCGGAACGCCTTCTCGCCGCCATTCTTGAAGCCGGTGACGAGGAACACCGAAGGCACGCCCGCCTTGACGAAGCTGTAGTGATCCGAGCGCAGGAACAGCTGCTCCTCGGGCATCGGATCGGGCGACAGGGTGACGCCCATCTTCGCCGCCGCGCGCTCGACGATCGGGCCAAGCGTCGAATGCTCCGCGCCGAAGGCGACGACGTCCTGGAAGTCGTAGAGCAGGATCGGCATGTCGAGATTGACGTCGGCCACCACCTTGCCGCTGCCGACCACCGGATAGCGGGCAAGATATTCCGAGCCGATCAGCCCGTCCTCCTCCGCGGTCAGCGCGACGAACAGGATCGAGCGACGCGGCCGCTTGCCGCTCTGGGTGAAGGCGCGGGCGGCTTCCAGCATCGAGGCGACGCCGGCGGCATTGTCCATCGCGCCGTTGAAGATCTTGTCCTCGCCTTCCACGTCGAGCTGGGTGCCCTCGTGATCGAGATGCGCGGAGAGCACGACATATTCATTGGCGAGCTTCGGATCCGATCCCGGCAGGATGCCGATGACGTTGTTGCTCTTCTTGATGGTGACGGTGCTGGTCCGCTGCAGCGTGACCTTCTGCTTGAGCGCGAAGCTTGCCGGCGCCGCATCCGGCTTGGCGAGCGCGGCGTAGAGCTGCGCCGCACTGGTCGGCGCGCCCTTGAACAGCGCGTCGGCGGCGAGGCCCTTGATATAGGCGCCGATCTTGAGCCCGGGGTCCTCGCCCTTGGGGAATCCCTTTGCGTCGAGCCAGTTGCTCTGCGGCATCTGGAAATAGCTGATTGCCTGCGCCCAGGGGAAAGCGCCCTTCAGATTCTCGGGCGTCACCAGATAGATCATGCCGAGCGCGCCGTGCTTGCCGGCGATGCCCGGCTTGTCGATCTTGCCCGGCGCCATGCCCGGCGGCGTGCCGATCAGGGCGACGACGAACTTTCCGGTCACCTCGAGCCCGGCATAATCCTCCTCGCGGCCATGGCCGACGAACACGGCGTCGGCGGTGAGGGTCTGGGTCTCGTCGCCATAGAGCGGGCTCGGCCCGAACAGCACATCCTCGCCGCCCGCGAATTTCTTCGTGCCGATCGTCGCCGAGGCCGGTTTCTCGGCATCGAGCACATAGTCCGCGATGTTGACCGGCTGGTACCAGCCCTGGGTGCCGCCCGGCTTGAAGCCCATCGCGTCGAAGCGACTGGAGACATAGCGCGCCGCGATGTCGAAGCCTTCGGTGCCGTTGTCGCGTCCGCCGAGCAGGTCGTCGGCCAGGAACTCGACATGCGCGCGCACTTCGTCCGGGCTGAACACCGGCTCGCTTTGCGCCCAGGCGACAGCGGGCGCGAGGCCGAGCGACAGCGCGGCGATAAGAGGCTTCAGGCGCATGGATACTCCCGGAATGGCGCGATTTTTCCGCAGGCTAGAGGAAATGAAAGGCGGCGCAACTGACTTGCGGAGGTCATACACCGCGTTATGCTCGACCCCATCCAGACCGTTCGGGGGAATCAAGACAGATGAAATCGTTCCTGATGCTTTGCAGCGCGGCCAGCTGTGCGCTGGCGATCGGCGCCGCGATGCCGGCCGCTGCGCAGCAGGCACCTGCCGCCGCGCCGGCCACCGCTGAGGCCAAGCCGGTGCCGGTCGCCGAGCTCGTGAAGAAGGTCGACATCCCGTATGAGAGCTTCACGCTCAAGAACGGCCTGCGCGTGCTCGTCCACACCGATCGCAAGGCGCCGATCGTCGCGGTTTCGACCTGGTACGATGTCGGCTCGAAGCATGAGCCGACCGGCAAGACCGGCTTCGCCCATCTGTTCGAGCATCTGATGTTCAACGGCTCGGAAAACGCCCCGGGCGATTTCTTCGAGCCGCTCAAGCAGGTCGGCGCCACCGATTTCAACGGCACCACCAGCTTCGACCGCACCAATTATTTCGAGACCGTGCCGCGCCCGGCGCTCGATCGCGCGCTGTTCCTCGAGAGCGACCGCATGGGCTATCTGCTCGGCGCGATCACCCAGGACGTGCTCGATGAGCAGCGCGGCGTCGTCCAGAACGAGAAACGCCAGGGCGACAACCAGCCTTACGGCCTGGTCTATTACAAGGTGCTCGAGGAACTGCTCGGCACCACGCCCTATGGCCATAACGTCATCGGCTCGATGGCCGATCTCGATGCCGCCAGCCTCGACGACGTGAAGAACTGGTTCCGCTCGCACTATGGCCCGAACAACGCGATCCTGGTGCTCGCCGGCGATATCGACGCGAAGGAAGCAAAGCCGCTCGTCGAGAAGTATTTCGGCGCGATCCCGGCCGGCCCCAAGAGCGTGCTGCCCAAGGTGACCGTGCCGACGCTGCCTGCGGCCAAGACGGTGACGATCAAGGACAGCGTGGCCGCCACCCTGATCCTGCGCAGCTGGGCGGTGCCCGGGCTGAACGACAAGGATGCGGTGCCGCTCAGCGTCTTCGCCTCGGTGCTCGGCGGCCTCGCCAGCTCGCGGCTCGACAATGAACTGGTCCGCAAGGACAAGACCGCGGTGCAGGTCTCGTCCGGCATCCAGTCGATGGCGCAGCTCGGCATCTTCACGGTCCAGGCCGTGGTGAAGCCCGGTGTCGACCCGGCGGTCGTCTCCAAGCGGCTCGACGAGATCCTCGCCGATCTGCTCAGGAGTGGCCCGACCGCGGACGAAGTGACCCGCGTCGCCACCACCAAGGTCTCGGGCCGTATCTCGGGGCTGGAATCGGTCGGCGGCTTCGGCGGCAAGGCCGTGGCGCTCGCTTCGGGCGAACTCTATTCGAACGATCCGCTGTTCTTCAAGAAGGAGCTGGAGGCGACCGCGAAGGTCACGCCGGCCGAAGTGAAGGCGGCGGCGAACAAGTGGCTCAACCGCCCGGCGCTCACCGTGATGGTCGTCCCCGGCCAGCGCGAGGCATATCAGGAAGCGACCGCGGTCGCCGCCAAGCCGGCCGAGGGTCCCAAGGCCGAGCCGGTCAAGGGCACGCGCGGCGCACTGCCGGCGGTGTCGCCGATCGGCGACCTCGTCTTCCCGAAGGTGGAGCGCACCAGGCTCTCCAACGGCATCGAGCTGATCTACGCCAACCGCACCGCGGTGCCGGTCACCCAGGTCGAGATGAGCTTCGACGCGGGCGTTGCCGCCGATCCGTCGGAGAAGCTGGGCACCCAGCGCCTGACGCTCAACATGATGGACGAGGGTACCACCAGCCTCGATTCGACGGCGCTGGCCGAAGCGCGCGAGCGCCTCGGCGCCGGGATCAGCTCGGGCAGCTCGGCGGACCGCACCTATCTCAGCGTCGATGCGCCGAGCCCCAATTTGGCGGGCGCGCTCGATCTGTTCGCCGATGTCGTCGAGCGCCCGGCCTTCGCCCCGGCGGAGCTGGAGCGCGTGCGCGGCCAGTCGCTGACCGGCATCGCCCAGGAGCTGACCACCCCGCAGAGCCTCGCTGCCCGCATGACCCCGCGCGTGCTCTACCCGGCCACCAGCCCCTATGCGAAGCTGGGCGCCGGCTCGGGTGACCCGGCGGTGGTCAAGACGATCACCCGCGACGATCTCGTCGCCTGGCACAAGGCGTGGATCCGCCCGGACAAGGCCAAGATCTTCGTCGTCAGCGATCGTCCGCTCGCCGAGATCAAGGCGGCGCTCGAGGCGCGCTTCGGCGGCTGGAAGGTCGATGGCCCGGCGGGCACCAAGGCGTTCGCCGCCGCCAGCCAGGCGGTGACGCCCAAGATCATCCTGATCGACCGGCCGAACTCGCCCCAGTCGCTGATCGTCGCCGCGCAGCTCACCCCGGTCGATCCCTTCGCGGACACGCTGGCGGTGGCGACCGCCAACCAGGCGCTCGGCTCGGGCTTCCTGTCGCGCATCAACATGGACCTGCGCGAGGCCAAGCACTGGTCCTACGGCGCCGGCGGCGGCTTCAACTTCATGGAGCACGCGGTTCCCTACACGATCAGCGCCCCGGTCCAGGCCGACAAGACCGGCGATTCGATCAAGGCGATCCAGCAGCAGGTGAAGGACTTCCTCACCACCAAGGGCGTCACGCCCGAGGAGCTGACCCGCGAAGTCAACGGCTCGACTCGCGAACTGCCCGGCCGCTTCGAAACCTCGGACGCGGTGCTCAACGCGATGCAGCAGAACGACATCCGGCGCCGTCCGGACGACTATTTCAGCACCATCGCGCAAAAATATCGCGCGCTCACCATTCCGCAGCTTGACGCTGCGGCACGCGCGGCTCTCGACCCGAACAAGTTCGTTTACGTGGTCGTGGGCGACGCTTCCAAGGTCCGGCCGCAGCTTGACAGCATCGGCCTCCCCGTCGAGGTGGTTCCGGCAGCGTCGCTGGCGAGCACCAAGCCGGCGGGCAACTAATCAGGAGAGCTCTCATGGCGAATGTGGATGGCAGCTGGAACACGGTCGTGAAGTCGCCGCTCGGTGACCAGGCGGCGGTGTTCACCGTGACCAGCAACGGCGATACCTTCACCGGCACCTTCTCGGGCGCGATGGGCAATGCCGAGGCCAAGGACGGCAAGGTCGATGGCGACAAGCTGACCTGGTCGATGGACGTCTCGGTTCCCATGCCGATGACGCTGACCGGCGAAGCGACCGTGGACGGCGACACGATCACCGGCACCGTCACCGCCGGCGCGTTCGGCGCTTTCCCGCTCACCGGCTCGCGCGCCTAAGCACGCGGCCGCAAGGCTAGACGAGGCGCCCGTCCCGCACCGGCGGGGCGGGCGCCTTGCTTTTGGGCTTCTCAAGCCCCTCCCCTTCAGGGGAGGGGCTTTCATAGGCCCTGCACTCCGCTATGGGCTGAACCCGGGTTCACAAAAGGGGATGACATGGCGGGCGGTCTGGTCGCATTGCTGGATGACGTGGCGGCGATAGCCAAGCTGGCGGCGGCGTCGCTCGACGATGTCGCGGGCGCCGCGGGCCGCGCCGGCACCAAGGCGGCGGGCGTGGTGATCGACGATGCCGCGGTCACCCCGCGCTACGTCGTCGGCCTCACCCCGGACCGCGAACTGCCGATCATCTGGAAGATCACGCTCGGGTCGCTGCGCAACAAGCTGCTCTTCATCCTGCCGGTGGCGCTGCTGCTCAGTGCCTTCGCCCCCTGGGCGGTCACCCCGCTGCTGATGCTCGGCGGCTCCTATCTCTGCTTCGAGGCGGCCGAGAAGATCATCGAGGCGCTCGCCGGCCATCATGCCGAAGAGGAAGTCGCCGAGATCGCCAGCCCGGAGGAGCTCGAGCAGCGCCAGGTCAGCGGCGCGGTCCGCACCGATTTCATCCTCTCCGCCGAGATCATGGCGATCGCGCTCGCCGAGCTGCCCGACGCCTCGCTGCCGATGCGTGCCGCGGCGCTGGCGGCGGTGGCGATAGCGATCACTATCGGCGTCTATGGCGTGGTCGCGCTGATCGTGAAGATGGATGACATCGGCCTGCACCTCAGCCGCAAGCCCTCGGCCGGCGCGCGCCAGCTCGGCGCCGGGCTGGTCAAGGCGATGCCGGTGCTGCTCACCGCGCTGTCGCATATCGGCGTGGCCGCGATGGTCTGGGTCGGCGGCGGCATCCTGCTGCACGGGCTCGAGGTGTTCCACCTCGGCGCGATCCCGCACTTCGTCCACCACATCGCCGAGCTCGCCGGCCATGCCGTGCCGTTCGCCCTGGGCTTCGTGGAGTGGCTGGTCGGCGCGATCGGCGCGGGCATCTGCGGGCTGATCGTCGGCGCGGTGATCGCCGGGCTGCTGCACCTGGTACCGAAGAAGAAGGCGGCGCACTGACCTTAAACTCCCCTCCCTTCCAGGGAGGGGAAGAATCAGCCCCGCTTCACGCGCGTGACATGTCCCATCTTCCGCCCCGGACGCACATCGCCCTTGCCGTAGAGGTGCAGGTGCGTGCCTGGCTCGGCAAGCAGCTCGGCCCAGCGATGGGCGTCCTCGCCGATCAGGTTCTCCATCTCGATCGCGGTGCCGGTAAGCCCGGTCGAGCCCAGCGGCAGGCCGCAGATCGCGCGGATATGGTTCTCGAACTGCGAGCACTCGGCGCCTTCGATCGTCCAGTGCCCCGAATTGTGCACGCGCGGTGCCATCTCGTTGAACACGGGGCCTTCGTCGGTCGCGAAGAACTCGAGCGTCAGCACGCCGACATGGCCCAGCGCCTCGGCGACGCGGCCGGCCAGCGTCGCCGCTTCGGTCCAGTGGCGGGCGATCTCGGCGGGAGCGGGCACGGTCGACTTGTCGAGGATGCCGTCCTTGTGCTCGTTCCAGGGCGGCGGATAGCTCGCCAGCGAGCCATCGACGCCGCGCACCGTGATGATCGAGAATTCGTGGCTGAACGTGACGAAGCCCTCGAGGATCGCCGGACGCTCGCCGATCTCCTCCCAGGCGCTCGCCGCTTCGGCCGCGTCGCGGATGCGCACCTGGCCCTTGCCGTCATAGCCGAGCCGCAGCGTCTTCAGGATCGACGGCGCGCCGATCTCGGCGATCGCCGCCTCGAGCTGCTCGCGCGTCTCGACCAGCGCCCAGGGTGCGGTGCGCCCGCCAAGCGCCGCGACGAACGCCTTCTCCCGCGCGCGGTCCTGCGCGATCGACAGGCTCTGCGCGCCGGGGCGCACCGGCACCTTGCCGGCGAGGAACTCGACCGGGCCGACCGCGATATTCTCGAACTCATAGGTGATCACGTCGCACTGGGCGGCGAGCTCATCGAGGACGATGCGGCTGTGATAATCGGCGCGGGTGTAGCTCGAGGCGGTCTGGGCGGCGACGCTCTCCTCGTCGGGCGCCAGCACATGGGTGCGATAGCCGAGCTGGGCTGCGGCGACCGCGAGCATGCGGCCGAGCTGGCCGCCGCCCAGGATGCCGATGGTCGAGCCGGGGGGAAGCGCGCCGCTCATTCGGGGTCGATCGCCACGCTCTCGGTCTGCGCCGCGCGCCACGCCTGGAGGCGTTCGCTCAGCGCCTCGTCCGACGTCGCCAGGATCGCGGCGGCGAGCAGGCCGGCATTGATCGCGCCCGCCTTGCCGATCGCCAGCGTGCCGACGGGGATGCCGCCGGGCATCTGGGCAATCGAGAGCAGGCTGTCCATGCCCTTCAGCGCCTTGGACTCCACCGGCACGCCCAGCACCGGCAGGTGCGTCATCGAAGCGGCCATGCCGGGCAGATGCGCTGCGCCGCCGGCGCCGGCGATGATCACCTTGAGCCCGCGATCGGCCGCGCCGGTCGCATAGTCATAGAGGCGCTGCGGGGTACGGTGCGCGCTGACCACCTTGGTCTCGTGCGGCACGCCGAGCTTCTCGAGCACTTTGGCGGCGTGGTGCATCGTCTCCCAATCGGAGGTGCTGCCCATGATGATGCCGACCAGAGGTGCCACGTCTTGCCCCAAGCTGTTGGAAGCGCGCTGACTAGAGCGAAGGGCGGGGGAGGGCAACACCCTTAACTCCCCTCCCTGGAAGGGAGGGGCGGGGGGTGGGTGGAATGCGCGCGATACGGAAAGGCCTGGCGATACGGCTCCGTATCACCAGGCCCTGACCCACCCCTCGGTCCCCTCCCTTCCAGGGAGGGGAAGAAGGATTACCGCTCGCTCAGATAATAACGATCCACCGCGTTCAGCTCGTCGTCCAGCTCATAGACGATCGGTGCGCCGGTCGGGATCTCGAGGCTGACGATCTCCTCGTCCGGAATGCCCGAGAGATGCTTGACCAGCGCGCGCAGCGAATTGCCGTGCGCCGCGATCAGCACGCGCTTGCCGGCCTTCAGCTCCGGCGCGATCGTCTCTTCCCAATAGGGCAGCACGCGCGCGATCGTGTCCTTCAGCGATTCGGTCTGCGGGATCGGCACGCCGTGATAGCGCTCGTCCTTGGCGAGGTCCCAGGGCGAGCCCTCTTCCGGCAGCGGCGGCGGCACGTCGAAGCTGCGGCGCCAGATCTTCACCTGCTCGTCGCCATGCTTGGCCGCGGTCTCGGCCTTGTTGAGCCCGGTCAGGCCGCCATAATGGCGCTCGTTGAGCTTCCAGCTCTTCTCCTCGGGCAGCCACAGCCGGCCCATCGCTTCCAGCGCGAGGTGCAGCGTCTTGATCGCGCGGCTCTGGAAGCTGGTGAAGCACAGGTCGAAGTCGAGCCCCTTCTCCTTCATCAGCACGCCCGCGGCGGTCGCCTCGGCCACGCCCTGCTCGGTCAGATCGACGTCCCACCAGCCGGTGAAGCGGTTCTCGAGGTTCCAGGCCGACTGGCCGTGGCGGATCAGGACAAGCGTGGGCATCGGGGAACTCCTTGCAACCGGTTGAGGGCGCTCTTAGCGGCAGCAGCGACAGGGACAAGCGCAAGGGAGTCGCAAGATGGCGATCATTCGGCAAACTCTGGTGTATCAAGGCTCCGGCGGCCCGTTCGAAGGCGTGATCGCCTATGAGGACGAAGTGACGACGGCGCGCCCCGGCGTGCTCGTCCTGCCGAACGTGCTCGGCCAGAAGGAAGCCGACAACGTCCATGCCGAGAATCTCGCCAAGCTCGGCTATGTCGCGCTGGCGGCCGACGTCTATGGCCAGGGCAAGCGGACGCAGCACGGCCCCGATGCCGGCGTCTACATGAACGAGCTCAACGCCGATCGCGCGCTGCTGCGCGACCGGCTGGAGGCATCGCTTGAGGCGCTGGCCAGCTTCGGCAATGTCGATCCCGGCAAGCTGGCGGCGATCGGCTTCTGCTTCGGCGGCAAATGCGTGCTCGACATGGCGCGCAGCGGCCTGCCGATCCTCGGCGGCGTTTCCTTCCACGGCGTCTATGACCAGCCGAACTATTTCACGGTCTCGCCGATCAAGACGAAGCTGCTGGTCTGCCATGGCTGGGAAGACCCGATCGCCCCGCCCGAGAAGACCGTGGCGCTGGCGCAGGAGCTGACCGAATCGGGCGCCGACTGGCAGATCCACGCCTATGGTCATGCCGGCCATGCCTTCACGGACCAGGACCGCAAGGAGTCCAAGGTCCCCGGCGTCGTCTATGAGCCCAAAGCCGATCGCCGCAGCTGGCAGGCGATGACCAACTTCCTCGAAGAGGTGTTCGCCTGAGCAGCGGGATTTCCGCGCTGCCCCCTCGCTGATCCCCGGCGTTCGCCCGGGATCAGCGCACCGAAAGGCTGATTCATTGATCCGCACCGCTGATCGAGTCGGGACTTGGAAGAGATGACGCCGCCCCGCCCCAAGCTGCTGGACCGCGTCACCACCCGCACGGTCGACGAGGCGGAAGTCGTCGCCTCGGTGCTGCTGGCGATCGCGGTGGCGCACTGGCTGGGGGCGGCGAACGTCTATTGGGCGGCCTTTGCCGGATATATGGTGATGCGCGGCCATGCCGGCGAGACGCTGGTGCGCGGGCTGCTGCGGATCACCGGCACCGGCGCGGGTGGCCTGCTCGCGCTCGCCGCCGCGCCGTTCCTCGGCTGGTGGCCGGCCGCCGCGGCGGCCTTGTTCCTGGTCGGCGGCGGCGCGCTCTATGCGGCGATCACTGCCAGGCGCTCCTATGCCTGGCTGTTCTTCGGGCTCACCTTCGCAATGGTCGTGCTCGACAAGCTTGCCCATCCGCACGTCGCGCTTGCCAGCTTCGTCGAGACGCGGGTGCTGGAGACGGTGGCGGGTACGCTCGCCTGCGTCGCGGTCAGCCTTGCCTCCACGCTCACCCTGCGCCGGCGCTGGCCGGCGACGCCCGCGCCGCGTCCCGCCGGGCTCGGCTGGCACCCGGAAGCCGCGCGGCACGCGCTGCAGGCGGCGACCGCGCTGGCGCTGCTTGTCGGCCTGTCCGCCTGGCTGCATGTCCCGGCGCTGTCCCAGGCCGCGATCGGGATCATGGCGGTGATGCTGGTCCCCGCCGATTCGATCGGGGCGAGCGGGCTGCTGCCGGTCAGCCGCCGGCTGGTGCAGCGCTTCCTCGGCTGCCTGGCCGGTGCCGCGCTCGCCGCGCTCTTCCTGTTCGTCGCGCACGGATCGGCGCCGCTGCTGGTCCTCGGCACCGTGATCGGCGTGGTGATCGGCAAGCATCTCGAAAATGGCGACCATGCCCATCGCTATGTCGGCACCCAGTTCGCGCTGGCGATTCTCATCGTGCTGGTGCCGGACAGCTATGCCGATGCCGAGATCGGCCCCGCCCTGATGCGACTCGCCGGGGTGCTGATCGGCTTCGCGGTGCTCGAGCCGGTGCTGCTCGCCTGGCACTGGATCGCGCCGCGCCGGCAAGTAGTGCAACAGTCAAACAGCGACGGGCCCGGCGATATCTAAGGAAACCGGCGAGTCGCCCCGGATGGTTAACGAAATGCCTCCAGCAGCAACTAGGATTCATCCGTAAGGTGCGACTACCATAAGGGTCTGCGCCGAATATTCGCGGGTCCTTGCCCGGTTCATAAACCCCTCACGACAGCAGCCGAGCGGTTGCAGAAGCAGGGGATTGCAGACCATGTCGAAGACCACGATCGCGCTTGAAGCCGCCGTTGCCACCGTCCTTGAGAACACCCCCAAGGATGCGCCGCAGACCAACCGCCAGCGCGTCACTGTCGATCGTGCCTTCGCCCAGATCCTCAAGCTGATCGCCCCGCGCATCCGCCACTTCGTCCGCCAGTATGGCCTCACCGCGCACTGGGAAGACGCCGAGCAGTGCTGCGCCATTGCGGTGCACCGCGCGATCGAGAGCTATGACCCCACCAAGGCGCAGTTCACCACGTTCGTGAACTGGCAGATCCGCGGCGAGCTGCAGAGCCTGCGCTTCCGCCTGATGACGGACCAGCGCCCCTCGGCGAAGAAGGTCGAGGCGACCACGATTTCGCTCTCCGCCCTTGCAACTTCGCCCGACGGTGACGAGATCTCGCCCGAAGCGATGATCGAGGACGAGGATGCGCTGGGCCGCACCGAGGCCGGCGCGTCGGACTATCTCGCCGAGGGCGCGGTTTCCGACCTGATCGACGCCTATGTCGACCAGCTCCGCAAGGTGGGTATCGAATCCCTCCGCCGCCGCCCCCGCGCCAAGGGTGCCGATGCGCCCGTCCGCCGCTCGGGCCCGTTCAAGACGGTCGATCCGGTCGAGATGGAGAAGCTCGAAGCCAAGCTGCAGCGCGACCGCGAGATCGTCGAGCGCCGCATCTTCGAAACCGCCACGCTCGACGAGATCTCGAACGACACCGGCGTAACCAAGGAGCGCATCCGCCAGATCACCAAGCGCGCCACCAAGACGCTGGTCGAGATCGCCACCGAGCAGCCCCGCTTCGCCGTGATGGCCGAGGATGCCCGCCGCGCCATGCCGCCGGCCCGCCCGCGCCGCAGCGCCGCGGTTGCCGCCGCCAAGGTCTCGCTGCTCCCCGATCCCAGCGCGCTCCACAACCGCCTGGCCCATGTCGAAGCGATCGAGGCCGAGCGCCGCTCCTACATCACCCCGGCGCTGCCGGTGATGCAGCTGGTGATGCACTGATCCCGCGCACCGGGCTGCACTGAACCGGAAAAGGCCGAGGCTGGGTGCCTCGGCCTTTTCCGTTTCCGGCGTTGGATCGGTCCTAGACCACCCGCGACAGGAAGCGGCTGAACGGATCCTCGCGATAGTCGCCGAACGGGCCGCAATCGGTGAAGCCGAACTGGCGGTAGAGCGCATGGGCGGCGTCGAATGCGTCGCCCGATCCGGTTTCCAGGCTCACCCGCTTGTAGCCGCGCGCGCGGGCGGTGGTCAGGATGTGTCCGACCAGCTTGGCCCCGGTGCCACGGCGCAGATGCTCGGAGGCGGTGCGCATCGACTTGATCTCGCCATGCTCCGAATCGAGCTCGCGCAGCGCCCCGCAGCCGAGCAGGTCCTCGCCATCCCATACGCTCCAGAAGGTCACGTCGGGCGTGGCGAGGCCGGAGAGGTCGAGGAAATGGCAGCTGTCCTTGGGCGAATTCGCCAGCATCCCGGCGAAATGCGTCTCAAGCAGCGCACGGACCCGCGAATCGTCGAGCCCGCCCTCGCGGATTTCCATTTCCTGCTCCCCCTTCTTGTTTTCCTTGGGCTCAAATCTCGTCGATAAATCCTGCCAAAGTCTCAAGACACGAGTGCGCCAGCGTCTTGCACCGCGCCGGCGACCAGGCGAACTCGGGGTCCGCATTCACTTCGTGGTCCTTGAACGGCATCTCCAGCGTCATCGAGACCGCGCCGAAGCGCTCGGCGAGCTGGTTGGTCGACATCGAGAGATTGGCCTGGCCCGGCGCCGACTTCTCATAGCCCAGGTCGAGCTGGAAATCGGGGGTCTGCTTGGCGAGGCGGCGGGCATATTCGTAGAATTTCTCGCCATGTTCGTCGGTCCAGGACGCGATGCCCTCATAGCCGGCCAGGAAGTTGGCCGGGATCGCCTCGTCGCCATGGATGTCCATCGCGAAATCGACGCCGGTCCCGTCCATCGCCGCCTTGACGAGGAACACCTCGGGGCTCTTCTCCATCGTCGGCGCATGCCATTCGCGGTTGAGGTTGATGCCCGCCGCGTTGGTGCGCAGATGGCCGCGGCGCGAGCCGTCGGGGTTCATGTTCGGCACGATGTGGAACACGGCCTTTTCGCGCAGGGCGAGCGCGGTCTGGTTGGTCGGATCGGTCAGGAACTCGAGCGCCCCTTCCATCCACCACTCGGCCATGGTCTCGCCCGGATGCTGGCGGGCATAGAGCCACACGGTCTTGGGGCCGGTGCCGAGCGTCAGCAGGTCCATCGGCTGGCCGTCGAGCGTCTTGCCGAGCTCGCGGTGCGCCACGCCGGGCATCAGCGCCATGCGGCTGATCAGGTCGTGGTGCCGCTCCATCGAATAGGGCGCGAAATAGGCGAACCAGACGAGATCGGTGTCGATCTCCTTGGTGAAGGTCAGCACGCCGTCGGCATAGGACGAATCGGCCGTCCGCCACGCCTCGCGGTCGGTCGACCAGCGCGCCTTGTAGCCCGGCCAGCCGAACGCATAGGCCGCGTTCCCCGCGTTCAGCAGGCGGAAGGTGAGCTTGCGCCCCTTCGCGCCCGCCACGCGGAAATGGAACCACTGGTAGAAGTCGGACAGGTGATCGGTGACGATCTCGAGGTCGACGCGGTCGCCCTCGATGCCGACGAGGCGGATGTTGCCGGAATCGAAGCCGGAATTGATCTGGATGGTCATTTCACCGTGATAGTGATGCCGGACTCGCCGGGGAAGTCCTTGAACAGCGCCCGGGCCATGCGTGCCGCCGCAACCGCCGGCTGGTCGGGATCGGTGCCGCTCACGCTGCCGCTCTGGGCGCGGCCTTCCCACACCGTGGTGTTGTCGCTGCGCCGGCGCAGCTGCACCCACAGCTCGGTCTGGTAGAGCTCGCGCACCTTGCCGCCGATGCCGAATCCGACATCGCCGCCAACGCCCACGCCGCCGCGGCGCCCGCCGCTATAGCTGCCGCCGCCGACGCCGATGGTGACGGGCGGCGGCTCCTTGAAGGCGCCCTTGCTCGTGCGGCGGAAAGCGACCGCGGCGATATAGCCCGAGGGCGTGCTGCTCACCGACTGGACATAGCCCAGCCGCTCCAGCTCGGCACGCACCGCGTCCGAATAGGCCTGGTATTCGGGCCCGAACGTATCGGTGTTGGCCATCGGCTCGACCGCCACCGTGGTGCGCTCCAGCGGCGCGCCCAGATGGTAGCGGGTCACGTCGATCGGCTGGGGACGATAGGTGGGAGCGCAGGCCCCCAGCGCGACGAGCAAGGCGATGCTGAGCGGCTTCTTCACGCGACGAACTCCTGTTTCGCGAACGGAACGTCCCCGTTTGCCCTCCAACACCGACCGCGTCGAGTCGGTTCCGTAGGGCGATCGGGCGACTCCTGCCTTGACTTGCCCGGGATCGGACACTAGGCGAGCCCCTCTTTTCCGGCATTCCAAATTTGAGAAGCGAATCGGTCATGAAGATCGTGAATTCATTGAAGTCGCTCAAGGATCGGCATCGCGACAACCGCGTGATCCGTCGTCGTGGGCGCATCTACGTCATCAACAAGACCCAGAAGCGGTTCAAGGCCCGCCAGGGCTGATCCTGCGCGTGGAGGCCCCGTCGGCCGTCATCTTCGACGTCGGCAACGTCCTCTACGACTGGAATCCGCGGTACTTGTACGAGCGCCTGATCGGTGACGATCGGGCGCTCGACGCGTTTCTGGGTAACGTTGCCACCAAGGCGTGGCATTTCCAGCACGATGCTGGTCGCCCCTTTGCCGAGACCTCGGCAGAGCTGGCCGCCGCGCACCCCGAGTTCGCCGAGATGATCGCGCTCTGGGGTCCGCGATTCGACGAGCAGATCCCGCATGCGTTGCCGGGCATGCCGGAGCTGGTCACGGAGCTCGACGAATCGGGCGTGCCGCTCTTCGCGATCACCAATTTCTCGGGCGAGTTCTGGCCGCCCTTCCGCAACCGCGAATCGGCCTTGTTCGATCGTTTCCGCGACGTGGTCGTCTCGGGCGATGAGAAGCTGGTGAAGCCCGATCCCGCGATCTACGCGCTGGCGCTTGCCCGATTCGGGCTGGCGGGATCGGATGCGGTGTTCATCGACGATCGCGAGGACAATGTCGCCGCGGCCAATGACGCGGGCATCCATGGCCTGCTGTTCACCGGCGCGGACAAGCTGCGCGCGGACCTGAAAGGCCTGGGCCTCCTCTGAGCCCTTACCCGTTCCCCGGGGGGGGGGGGGGGGGGCGGGGGGGGGGGGGGGGGGGGGGGGGG
>NZ_JASATQ010000082.1:0-19937 GCF_038440415.1 Sphingomonas sp. OTU376
CCCGCCCCCCCGCCCCCCCCCCGGGGGAACAGCTGGGGTGACGATCCCGCCTGAAGGTCGATACGACCTGACCCCGTCAGATCCACCCGCTCTCGAACTGCGCGACCTAGCTTCCCCCGGCAAGCTCGCCCCCACCAGCCTCACCGTCGCAGCCGGCGAGATCGTCGGCATCGCCGGCATGCTCGGTTCCGGGCGCAGCGAGCTGCTCCATGCGATCTTCGGCGCCGATCCCGCCGCGCGCGGTACGGTGCTGCTCCACGGCAAGCGGGTGGGTCCCACGCCCGAGGAAGCCGTGGCGGCCGGCATCGCGCTGGTGCCCGAAGATCGGGCGACCCAGGGGTTCGTCGCCGGCATGAGCGTCGCCGAGAATATCGCGCTGCCGCGCACCGGCCTGTTCCAGTCGCCGGGGCAGGAGCGCGAAGCCGCATTGGCGGCGATCGAGCGGCTGGCGATCAAGGTGCAGGGGCCCGATGCCCCGGTCGGCGAGCTTTCGGGCGGCAATGCCCAGAAGGTGGTGATCGCCAAATGGCTCACCCCCGATACGCGGCTGTTGCTGCTCGACGAGCCGACCGCCGGCATCGACATTGGCGCGCGCACCGACATCCTCCGGCTGATCCGCGGGCTCGCCGATGCAGGCCTGCCGGTGCTGCTGGTCAGCTCCGAGTTCGAGGAACTGATCGGCATCTGCGATCGCATCCTGGTGATGCGCGACGGTCTGGTGATCGCCGAAGTCGATCCCGAAACCACCGACGAGGCGGCGCTGATCCAGCGCGCCAGTGGCAATTTTCCAAGCACAGGAATGGCTGCATGATGCAGACGACAGACTGGCGCGCCGGCCTCGGGCTGCGCAAGGCCGGCATTTACTACGCGCTGCTGATCCTGCTCGCGCTGCTTGCCGGCATCGCCCAATCGCGCGGGCTCCCGGCCTATCTCTCGGCGCAGAATCTCGGCAACATCGCCTATCAGGCCTCGCTCGTCGGGATCATGGGCGTGGCGATGACGGTGATGCTGATCACCGGCGCGTTCGATCTCTCGGTCGCCTCGGTCGCGGCGCTGGCGGCGGCGGTGCTGGTCGGGCTGGCGCCGAGCATCGGCTTTCCGCTGGCGGCACTCGCCGCGATTGTCACCGCGGTGTCGGTCGGCCTGTTTAACGGCGTGATCGTCCAGTTCGTCGGCATCAACGCCTTCATCGTGACCCTGGGCACGCTCACGGCGGTGCGCGGGCTGGTGCTGGTGCTCACCGATGGCCGCTCGCTGATGGTCGAACAGCCCGAAGTGCTCCAGCAGATGCTGGCCTTCGAAAGCACGCGGGTGCCGCTGTTCTGGCCGCTGCTCGCGCTGGCCGTCGCGCTGTTCGCCTACGCCGCCTTCCGCCGCCGGATCGCGCTGGGGCTGGGTGGTGTCGTCGTCGCGGGCCTGGCCTTGCTGGCCGGGCGCGATTTCGCAGTGGCGGCGCCGGTGGTCTATCTCGCCTTGTTCACGGCTTTGGTCTGGGCGGTGCTGCGCTTCACCGTGGTCGGCCGCCGTATCTACGCCGTGGGCGGCAACGCCGAGGCAGCGCGGCTGTCGGGCGTCAACGTCCATGCCTACAAGCTCGGCGCCTTCATCCTGTCGAGCGCGGCAGCCGGCTTTGCCGGGGTGCTGTTCGGCTGCCGGCTCGGCGCGATCAACCCCACCGCGCTGCAGGGTGCCGAGCTCACCGTCATCGCCTCGGCGATCCTGGGCGGCACCTCGCTGTTCGGCGGGGCGGGGAGCGTGCTCAAGACAGTGGCCGGCGCGCTGCTGCTGTTCACGCTCACCAACGGCTTCAACGTGCTCGATCTGGGCGCCAGCTATCAGGGGCTGATCGAGGGCGTGGTCGTGATCGCCGCGGCTGCGATCTACACGGTTGGTGGCGATCGCCGCCGCAAGGAGGCGGCGCGATGAGCCGGCTGCGCATCGCCGTCCGCCGCTTCGGCCCGTTCGAGAGCGCGATCCGCAAGCAGTTCGACGATTTCCTGCGCGTGACCGGCCGTGACGCGACGCTGGAAGCCGTGGCGATGGACCTCAATCCGCTGCACGAAAGCGCGATTGCCGGGCGCGGGCTGGCCAGCGGCGAATGGGACATCGCCTTTCTCAACACCGATTGGCTGGCCGAGGCGGTGGCCGACGGGTTGCTCGAGAATCTGGCGCCGCATCAGGCGCGCGCGCCGATCCCCGACTGGCCCGATGCCTGGAGCCCGTCGCTCACCGGCCTCCAGCAGTTCGGCGGCGGGTTGTGGGCGATGCCCTATCATGACGGGCCCGAATGCCTCGTCTATCGCAAGGACCTGATCGCCGAGCCGCCCGCGACCTGGGCTGAATTCCATGCGCTGGCGCGGGCGCATCATGCGCCGGCGGAGGCGCGCTACGGCACGGTGCTCGCGCTCTATCCGGACGGGCACAACAGCTTCTACGATTTCTGCATCCATGTCTGGTCGCGCGGCGGCGAGGTTTTCGACAGTCTCGGACGGCCCGATCTCGCTTCGCCTCAGGCGCATGAAGCGCTCGATTTCCTGCGCATGCTGGCGCGCGATACCAGTGCGATCGCCCCCGATTGCCGGTCGCTGGACAGCGTCGCGTCGGGCGGGCTGTTTGCCGAGGGCAAGGTCGCGCTGATGGCGAACTGGTTCGGCTTCGCGGCTTATGCCGATACCGCGCCGGAGAGCCGGGTGCGCGGGCTGGTCGATGTCGCGCCGCTGCCCGGAAACGTGTCGCTCAACGTCTTCTGGGTGCTGGCGATCGGGTCTGGCTCGGGCAACAAGGCGCTGGCCTGGGATTTCCTGCGCCACTGCGCGACCGCACCGATGGACCGGCTGACCACGAGCGAGGGCGCGATCGGCGTGCGGCGCTCGACTTGGCTGGATGCGGAGATCAACGCGCGTCTGCCCTATTATCACCGGCTCGAATGGCTGCACGCGCATGCCCGTTCGATGCCGATCACGCCCGATCTCGCGCGGATCAGCCATATCGTCGACGATCTGATGACCGCAGCGGTCATCGGCGATCGCCCGACGGCCGAGCTGCTCGCCGAAGCGCAGAGCCGCGCAATCCGATGAATGCTCCCATGAACCACAAGCTCCAGCAAAGCTGGCCGATGCCCTCGGCCCCGCGTCCGATCGTCATCCTCGGCACCGGGGGGATCGTTGCGGACGCGCATCTCCCTGCCTATCTCAAGGCCGGTTTCCCGGTGGCCGGGCTCTACGATGTGGATCGCGGGCGTGCCGAGGCGCTGGCGGTCGAGTGGGGCGTGCCCCGCGTGTTCGCCTCGCTGGAAGAGGCGGCAAAGGCGGATGCGGTCTTCGATATAGCCGCCCCGCCGGTGGCGCACGGAGAGATTCTCGAATCCCTCCCCTATGGCGCGACGGTACTTCTGCAAAAGCCGATGGGCCTCGATTTGCAGGCCGCAACGGCAATCCGGGACACCTGCCGCAAGCGCGGCCTGGTCGCCTCTGTAAATTTCCAGCTCCGCTATTCGGCGATGATGCTGGCGATACGGGATGCGGTACGACAGGGCCGGCTGGGCACGCTGACGGAAATCGAAGTCCGCATAAACCTCGCCACCCCCTGGCACCTGTTCCCGCATCTGCGGAGCAACAAGCGGGTCGAGATCGTCAGCCACTCGATCCACTATCTCGACGCGATCCGCGCGCTCGTCGGCGAGCCGGAAAGCGTGTTCGCGCGCAGCTTCGATCATCCCTCGGGCGAGCTTGCCGATACGCGGACCTCGATGATCCTCGATTACGGCCCGACATTGCGCTGCCTGTTGTCGATCAACCACCAGCATGATTTCGGCCGCCGCTTCCAGGATGCGAGCTTCCGGGTGGAGGGCCTGGAAGGCGCGGCGATCGCCACGCTGGGCGTGCTGCTCGACTATCCGGCCGGCGAACCTGACGCGCTCTGGTTGACCGATCGGCGGCGGGACTGGGAGCAGGTGCCGCTGACCGGCGCCTGGTTCCCCGACGCATTCATCGGCCCGATGGCCAATCTCCAGCGCTTCGCCGCGGGAGAGGACACGGTGCTTTCCACCCATGTCGAAGACGCGTGGAGCACCATGGCGCTCGTCGAGGCCGCTTATCGCTCGGGCGACCAGTCCGGCATGTCCATTCCCAGACCCTGAAGGACTTTATTGTGACCGACCTTACCGGAAAGACCGCACTCGTGACCGCTGCCGCCCAGGGCATCGGTCGCGCCTCGGTGCTCGCCCTTGCCGCTGCTGGCGCGCGGGTGATCGCGACCGATATCGACGAAGCGCGGCTGGAAGGACTTGCCAGCGACCGCGTCGAGACGCGGCGGCTCGACGTGCTCGATCCTGCCGCGGTGGCTGCGCTGGCTGATGAGACGATCGATATCCTGTTCAACTGCGCCGGCGTCGTCCACGGCGGCACGGTGCTCGAGACCAGCGACGCCGATCTCGACTTCGCTTGGCGGCTCAACGTGATGGCGATGGTGCACACCTGCAAGGCGGTCATCCCCGGCATGGCTGCGCGCGGGGGCGGGGCGATCATCAACATGTCGTCGGTAGCCTCGAGCGTGAAGGGCGTGCCGAACCGCTTTGCCTATTCGGTCACCAAGGCGGCGGTGGTGGGGCTCACCCGCTCGATTGCCGCCGATTTCGTCGGCCAGAACATCCGCGTCACCGCGATCTGCCCTGGTACGGTCGATACCCCGTCGCTGCAGGAGCGCCTGGGCGCGGGCGGCGACTATGAAGGCACACGCGCCGCTTTCGTCGCGCGCCAGCCGATCGGGCGGATCGGCACGCCGGAGGAGATCGCCGACCTCGTCGTCTATCTGGCGGGCGCGACCTACACGAGCGGCCAGGTGCAGATCATCGATGGCGGCTGGACGATCTGAGCGGAGGCAGGGTGATGACGATCGATCGACGGAGTGTGCTGGGCGCCGGGGCAGGTGCGGTGGGGACGATGCTGCTGCCGGGATCCGCGAGCGCGGCGCCCGATCGTCTGGCGCCCTATCGGACGTCCTACAAATATCCCAAGCTGATCCTTGGCGGGTCGGGCATTCCCGGCAGCTTCGACGAGAAGGCGGTCGATTGCCCGTTCGTCTTTTCCGCCAACGGCAAATTCTACCTGACCTATGTCGGCTTCGACGGCACCGGCTACCAGACCGGCATCTGTGAATCGACCAACCTGGTCGACTGGACCCGCAAGGGGGTGATCCTAACCCGCGACCCGAGCGATCCGATCACCCGGTTCAACATCGCCTGTGCCTCGATCCTGCGGGAGAACGAGCTGCAATCGCCAGCGCGGCTGGTCAAGGTGGGTGGGCGTTATGTCGCTGCGTGGCATGCCTATCCCAATGCGGGCTATGAGGAAGGGGCGGCCGTGATCGGGCTCGCCTGGAGCGACGACCTGTTCCACTGGGAACGCGGGCCCGTGATCCTGCGTGCCGAGGACGGTGCGGAATGGGAGCGCGGCGGGCTCTACAAGCCCTATCTGGTCAAGATCGGCGACACCTTTCACCTCTATTACAACGCCAAGACCACCGGTCGCCCCTGGAAGGAGCAGACGGGCCTTGCGATCTCGAAGGATCTCAAGAGCTGGACACGGCATCCCGCCAGTCCCTTGATCCGCAACGGGGCGGAGGGCGCGCCCGACTTCCGCTTCGCGAGCGACCCCGTCGTCGTCTCGCACCGCGGGCAATGGGGCATGTTCTATTTCGGCCTCGCCAAGGACGGCTATGCGCGCGACCTGTTCGCGTTCGGCGCCAGCCCGACCCGGTTCACCAAGGCGGACGAGGTGCTGATCGATGTCGGGCCTCCCGGCTCGATCGACGAGAAATTCGCGCACAAGCCGGCGGTGATCCACCACGACGGCGCGCTCTACCATTTCTACTGCGCGGTGAGCGGAAAATGGCCGAACGACGTGCGCGGGCTCGCAGTGGCGCGCTCGAAGCCCTGGTGAGCGATCAAAATATTTGACTCGGCAAAACTGCAGAAATAGCTTCGCTGAATAATCATATTAGAATATTATTGATGCGGTTGCGTAGGAGCCGGCGCCCAGTGAAGAGCGGGTGCCAAGGAGCGCTCTGACGCGGGGTTGCCGCGCAAACAGGGAGAGGGATGATGGCACACGCCCAACGGCGGTGGAGGCCGCTGCTTGTCTGCTTGAAACTCGTCGCCGTGCTGGTCGGCATTGGCGGCGGTGTTGCAGCTTCGGCGGCGACGATCGAGGGCAAGCTCCAGCAATGGCGCGATGTCCGGCTCAGCTTCAACGGACCGAAGACGAGCGAGACCGCCGATCCCAACCCCTTCAGCGACTATCGGCTGAACGTCACCTTCACCAACGGCAGCAAGACCTATGTCGTGCCCGGCTATTTCGCCGCGGACGGCAATGCCGCCGAAACCAGTGCGAGCGAAGGCAGCATCTGGCGCGTCCATTTCGTGCCGGACGAGGCCGGTATCTGGAGCTATCGGGTGTCGTTCCGCACCGGCAAGGACGTGGCGGCGAGCCAGGATCCGGGCGCCGGCACTGGGGTCTCGATCGATGGCGAGAAGGGTACGCTCCAGATTGCGGCGGCGGACAAATCGGGCCGCAACAAGCTCGACAACGGCATGCTGCAATATGTCGGCCAGCATTTCCTGCGCTATTCCGGCAGCGGGAAATACTTCGTGATGGCGGGATCGCAGAGCCCGGAGAATTTCCTCGCCTATTACCAGTTCGACAACACCAAGGACTATCGGGGGGCGAAGGGCTTCGCGACCGAGGACCAGCTCCACCATTACGACCCGCACGTCCGCGACTGGAAGGCCGGCGACCCGACCTGGCAGGGCGGCAAGGGCAAGGGCATCATCGGCGCGCTCAACTATCTCGCGTCGAAGGGGATGAACTCCTTCTACACGCTGACGATGAACAACTACGGCGACGCCATGGATATCAATCCATGGATCTCCTACGACGCGCATACCCGCTATGACGTGTCGAAGCTGGCCCAGTGGGAGATCGTGTTCTCGCACATGGACAGGCTGGGCATGCAGGTGATGCTGATCACCCAGGAGGAAGAAGGCGAGCAGACGCTCGGCAAGCTCGGGGTGGAGCGGCGAATCTATTATCGCGAGCTGATCGCGCGCTTCGCGCATCATCGCGGGGTGATCTGGGATCTCGATGAGGAGATGGACCGGTTCCGCTATTTCACGATGCGGGACATCGAGGAAATCTCCAACTACATCAAGGCGATCGATCCCTGGAAGCACCCGATCCAGTATGTCCAGTGGAAGGCGGAGATGATCGCCGACGACAAGACCTATGGTCGGCTGCTCGGCTTCAAGAACTTCGATGCGACCGCGCTCCAGCACGATCCCGAGAACACCCATGCCGAGACGATCAAGTGGCTCGACAAGTCGGCGGCTGCCGGACATCCGTGGCTGGTCCAGCTGATCGAGATGAACCCGGGCGTGCGCACCGACATCGAGGATCCGGGCCACGACAAGGTCCGCAAGCTGGCGATCTGGGGCCATTACATGGCAGGTGGCACCGGCACGATGTTCTTCTTCACCGATCCGATCGGCGATCTGAACATGGAGGATTTCCGCAGCCGCGATCAGCTGTTCGACCTGATCCGCCATGCCCATGACTTCGTCAGCACCTATCTGCCGGTCACCGAGATGAAGCATGCCGATGCGCTGACCCCGGCGACCGACGACTATGTCCTGGCCAAGCCGGGCGCGGTCTATGCGGTCTATCTGCCAGAGGGCGGCACGACCACGCTGGATCTGTCGGCGGCGACGGGGCCGTTCGAAGTCAAATGGTACAATCCGCGGACCGGCGGCGCGTTGCAGAACGGCAGCGTGCGGACCGTCCTGGGTGGGGCCGCCGTCACGCTCGGCACCGCACCGAAAGGTGCCGCCGGCGACTGGACCGTGCTCGTCCGCAAGACTGGCACGCGCTGAGCGCAGAGAGGATTAAGCCATGAACAAGCTTCTACTCACGCTCGTAGCCCTGCTGCTCTCGCCCGCTGCCCTCGCGCAGGAAGGCGGCGGCGGCGCGGAGGTCGTGTCGCCGATGAACAGCAGCATGCTCGTCAAGATGAACACCTCCATCAGCAGCACCGCCAGCAAGCCCGG
The DNA here is from genome assembly GCF_038440415.1 of Sphingomonas sp. OTU376. NCBI lineage: Bacteria > Pseudomonadati > Pseudomonadota > Alphaproteobacteria > Sphingomonadales > Sphingomonadaceae > Sphingomonas > Sphingomonas sp. OTU376. The sequence goes on from NZ_JASATQ010000082.1 coordinate 8,099, forward strand.
CGACCCGATCACCGGTATGCTGATCGATCCGCGCGAGCTGCGCGGGGCGGTGATCGAGGGCAAGGTGGTGCGCGCCGATCACGCCATCCTCGACTTCGCGTTCGACCGGATCATCGTCGGCGGGAAGGTGATCCCGATCCAGTCGCGGATCGTTTCGCTGACCAGCTCCAAGGGCAATGAAGGCCGCGACGACCTGGACAACCGGGTGCGTATCGAAGGCGTCGGCATCATCGCCTTCGGTACCGCCACAGCAGTCGATGAAGGCGCGGAAGTTCGCATCACCGCGTGGAAGCGGTGAGCACCAGGATCATGGAGAAGACCAGGATGATATCGGGTAAGCGCATTTTTGGCGCGTCGGTGGCGATGGCCGCGCTAGCATTGGCGGTTCCGGCGGCGGCACAGGTGCCGGGCTATGAAGCCAAGGTCGATGCCAAGCTGAAGCAGGTCAAGGCGGGGATCGCGAACGGGCCGTTCAAGTCGGACTGGGATGCGCTGCGCGGCAAGTATCGCACGCCCGAATGGTTCCGCGATGCCAAGTTCGGCATCTTCATCCATTGGGGGCCGTACTCGGTCCCGGCGTTCGCCAATGAATGGTATTCGCGCAACATGTATGTGCCCGGCAACGCCGCGTACAAACATCATGTCGAGACCTACGGCCCGCAGTCCAAATTCGGCTACAAGGACTTCATTCCGCAGTTCAAGGCGGAGAAGTTCGACCCCACCGCCTGGATGAAGCTCTTCCAGGACGCCGGAGCCAGATATGTCGTGCCGGTCGCCGAGCATTGCGACGGCTTCGCGATGTACGCGTCGGACTTCACCGAATGGGATGCCTCCAAGATGGGGCCGAAGCGCGACACCACCGGCGAGATTGCCAAGGCCGCGCGCGCCGCGGGCCTGCACTTCGGCCTGTCCTCGCACCGCGCCGAGCATTGGTGGTGGTACTATATGGGCCGCACCTTCGATTCCGACGTCAACGACCCGAAGAATGACGGCCTATATGGTCCGGCGGCGCCGATGGGCCTGCCGGCCGACAGGCCCGAGAGTTGGCCCGATGGTGGCCAGCTGCAGACCTGGATGCCGCCCAACAAGGCGTTCCTCAATGACTGGATGGCGCGCACCTCGGAGCTGGTCGACAAGTACAAGCCGGAGCTGATCTATTTCGACTGGTGGACCGCGGCGCCCAGCTTCGAACCGCTGATGCGCGATACCGCAGCCTATTATTACAACCGTTCGGCAAGCTGGGGCGGGCAGGGCATCATCGCGTACAAGGGCGGGCAGTTCGCCGAGGGCAGCGCGCTGTTCGACATGGAGCGCGGCAAGACCGACGCGCTCAAGCTGACGCCCTGGCAGTCCGATACCTCGGTGAGCGTCCATAGCTGGGGCTATGCCAGGAACGACAGTTACCGCACGGCGCAGTCGCTGATCTCCGACCTGATCGACATCGTCAGCAAGAACGGCAATCTGCTGCTCAATGTCGGGCCCAAGGCCGACGGGACGATCCCCGACGAGATCACTCAAGTGCTGCAGGGCATGGGCGGCTGGTTGAAAGTGAACGGCGAGGCGATCTACGGCACGCGTCCTTTCCAATATTTTGGCGAGGGTCCGACCAAGTCGGGTCAGGTGCGCGTGGGTGGCCAGGTCGAGGAATCGGCGGTGAAGGGCTACACGCCCGCCGACATCCGCTTCACCACCAAGGGCGACAATCTCTACGCGCTCGGGCTCGAGCGGCCGAAGGACGGCGCGGTGCTGATCAAGACGCTCTATGCCGGCACGCCCTATCTGACGGCGCCGATCAAGAGCATCGCGCTGCTGGATGGCGGCAAGGTCGAATGGGAGCAGACCCCCAAGGGGCTGCGCATCACGCTGCCGGCGGTTGGCGATGGGGCTTATCCCTACGCCCTCCGCATCCGCACGCGCTGAATCAACGAAAAGGCACGGCCGGGCCAGGTGCACCGGCCGGCCGACACTCAGGGGAAGATATCATGAAGCGGTTCGCTTGCCTGTTCACCGCCGCCGCGCTTGCGGGGACGGCGCTCTCTGCACCTGCCTCGGCGCAGGACATTCCGATGCAGCCCTTCCCGGTGGACCATGAGGCCCGGGTCGATTCCGGTGCCGATGCCCGTTTCCTGCTCGATGGGCCGGCGGGCAAATACGGCTTCATCCAGGCGCGCGACGGCCACCTCTATCGCGGCGACGGCAAGCGCTTCCGCTGCTGGGGCGTCAACCTGACCGGCTGGACGATCGGCGGCGAGGAGATCCCGTCGCACAAGGATGCCGAGACCTATGCCAATGCGCTGGCGCGGCTGGGGGTGAACTGCGTCCGCATGCACTTCCTCGACCGGCCCGACACGCCGGACCAGATGCGCAACGAGGGTACGAACGGGCCGGTGACCCACGGCCCGCGCGGCCTGATCCGCGGCGATGTGAACAACAGCCGCGAGATCAATCCCGAGCGGATGGAGCGGCTCGATTACTGGTTCGCGCAGCTCAAGAAGAACGGCATCTACGTCAACTTCAACCTGAATGTCGGCCGCGTCTTCAAGCCCGGTGACGGGGTGCCCGATGTCGATCTGATCAACAACGCCAAGGCCTTCACCTATTTCGGGCCCGAGCTGGTCGCGCTGCAGAAGGAATATGCGAAGCAGCTGCTCGGCCACACCAACCAATATACCGGGCTGCGCTATGCCGATGATCCGGCGGTGATGACCGTCGAAGTGGTCAACGAGAATTCGGTGCTCGAATTCTGGATGCGCAACTGGCTGCGCGGCGAGCGGGTGAAGGGCGGCGCCAACTACCAGCTCGACATGACGCCGCATTACCAGGCGCTGCTGGTTGACAAGTACAATGCGTGGCTGGTGAAGAACCGCACGCCGGCGCAGGTCGCCGAGCTGCACCGCATGGCGGGCGTGATGGCGGACAAGCCGGTGCCGTTCATGCGGCGCGGTGACCATCCGGATGCGCCGCGCCTGCGCCTCGACGCCGAGCTGGCCTTCCTGACCCAGGTCGAGATCGACTTCCACGCCGACATGAAGCACTTCCTGAAGGACGAGCTGGGCGTGAAGTCGCCGGTCGTGCCGATGGCGGACCATACCTATTTCATTGCCAACCAGCCGCTGATGCGCACCGCGCTCAAGGGCGATATCGTCGATGCGCATGTCTATTGGCAGCATCCGGCGATCTATGGCCGGCGCAACGAGCCGATGGTGAACAGTCCGGAATTGTCGATCATCCAGAAGCTGGCGCGCAGCACCGCTGTCGGCAAGCCGTTCACGGTCAGCGAGGTCAATCACCCGTTCCCGAGCGAATATGGATCGGAGATGATCCCGATCCTCGCCTCCTATGCGGCGCTGCAGGACTGGGATGGCATCTTCTTCTACACCTTCGAGACCAAGATCAGCGGCGAGTGGAAGCCGGCGATCGCCGACCATTTCGACATGACGCTGGACCCGGTGAAGATGGCGCAGATGCCGGTGGGGGCGATGATCTTCCTGCGCGGCGACGTCTCGGCGGCGAAGACGGTGCTGACGCGCTCCTATTCGACCGACCAGATCAGCGAGGCCTCGCGCCTGCCGCGGGCCGAGATGCCCTATTACACGCCGGGCTTCGACAAGATGATCCCGCTGGTGCACGGCTCGCGCGTCTCGTGCCTTGATTGCAAGCCGAGCCTGCCCGCGCCGCTGCCGCCTGCGAACCCGATCGTCTCGGATACGAAGGAGCTCAGCTGGAAGACCTCGGACGGCAAGGACGGCATCGTCAGTGTCGATACGGCGCGCAGCCAGGCGCTGGTCGGCTTCGTGCGCGAGAACCCGAAGGTGCAGACGCGCAACCTCTCGGCCGAGATCGCCAACCGCTTCGCGACGATCACCCTGTCGTCGCTCGACGGCAAGCCGATCAACCTGTCGAACCGGCTGCTGCTCACCACGACGAGCACGACCCAGAACACCGGCGCCACCTGGGATGAGCGCCGGGCGATGCTGACCAACTGGGGTACCGCGCCTACGCTGATCGAGCCGGTGACCGGCTGGATCCAGCTCAAGGATCTGGAAGGCGCGATTGGTGTCTTTGCCCAGCCGCTGGACGGGGCGGCGCGTCCGATCGGCAAGGAGATCTCCGGCAAGATGATCGAGCCGGGTTGGGAGATCCGCGTGGGCGCGCCGGCAACGACCAGTTATCTGATCCGGGTCGAGCGCTAGGCATCGATATTATGTAGTTTCGGCACCCTTTAGCTCCCCGGCGAAAGCCGGGGAACCTAAGTGTTGAATATCGATACACCCCAGTTACCGGCAGCCCTGCTTCAGGATCTGGGGCAGGGCGGTCTTCGCCATGCGGGTATAACCCGCATCGTTGGGGTGGAGATGATCGCCGATCTGCTCGGCGAGGCGCATCGTGCCCGGCTGGCCGGGCTGGTCCATCGCCTTGTCGAAGTCGATCAGGCCGTCGAAACGCCCTGCATTGGCGCGGATCCAGGCATTGGCCGCTTGGCGGCGCTGCTCGCCCGCCGCATCGGCATAGGCGGCGCCCTGATAGGGCAGCAGGGTGCCGAAGATCACCTTGAGGCCCCGTGCCTTGGCTCGCGTCAGCAACTGCTCATAGGCGGCGATCAGGCTGGCGGCGGGGGGCTGCCAGTCCTTGCCCGGGTTCCTGACCGTGCCGATGTCGTTGATGCCCTCGAGGATCACGACATGGGTGGCGCCCGGGACCGACAGCACATCGCGATCGAAGCGGGCGAGTGCGCCGGGGCCGCGACCCTGGCTCAGCAGGCGATTGCCGCTGATCCCGGCATTGGCGACCGCCCAGCAGCGGCCCTGCGGATTGGCGGGCAGCATCCGGCCGAGCTGGTCGGGCCAGCTCATCGCCTTGGAGGCGCCGGCGCCTTCGGTGATCGAATCGCCGAAGGTTACCAGCACCTTGGTTGCCGCAGTGCCGGACAGCTCCAGCGCGCTGACCACGCCCGAGGCGCGGGCGCGGCGGGGGCTGGGAAGCGTGAGTTCGGCGCTGGCGTCGCCGCTGGCGATGTCGACCATCTGGGCATGGGTGGGCGGCGCCACTTCGCCGGGGAAGTAGAGCGAGACCGCCAGCCGCTCGCCGGCGGCCACCGGATAGGCGAGCGGATCGGAGAGCATCGGGGCACGGGCGGGGATGCGAACATCCCGCGCGGCGCCAAAAGTCAGCGTGCGCAGGCTGCCGGGCACCGGTTTGCCCTCGGCGTCGAGACGGAGGATCGAGGCGCCACCGATGCGGAGCGCCTCGTCGGCAAGCTCGTTGCTGAGGCGGACACGCAGCGTCTTGCCGGCAATGCCTGCGCGCAGCTCCTGACGGACCGTCTCGGCCTTGAACGCGCGGCCGAGCGCCTTGCCGTCGCGCGTGTCGGGCTCATAGCCGATCGGCGGGCCGGACCAGGCGGGTACCCAGCGATCGGGGCCGCTTGCCGCGCCGGCGAGGAGCAGGGCGGCGAGCGAGAGCGTCAGCGGCCTGATCATCTGGCCTCTCCAAGCGCGAACCAGGCGATGCCGTGCGCCGCGATCTGGCCGTCTGCCCAGTCGCCGCCGGCGGGCTTCGCGCCGGCGGGGAGGGTGAGCGGACGGGCCTGCTTGCCGTGGTTGATCGCGATCAGCACGCGCTTGCCGCCGCCGGCACGGACGGCGATCTCGAGATCGGGGTCGGCGCCGGGGAGGACCGGACTCACCTTGGCTTCGGCGAGCAGGCTGGTGGCGAGCTGCTGCATCGTCGCCGGATCAAGCCAGGCGCCGACATAGGTGATGCTGCCCTTGCCGACCTTGCGGGTGACGATTGCGGGCTTGCCGTCGAGCCAGCCGCCCTTGTCGGCATAGGTGGCACGGACCTGCACGTCCCTGGCGAGCGGCTTGATATCCTCGGCCCAGATCGTCGCCTTGCCCGCGACAGCACCGGTCACGCCGACGCTTTCGTCCAGCGCATAATATTGGGCGATTTCAGCGCCGAGCAGCCCGGCGAGCGGCCCCGGCTGCTTTTGCGGCCACAGCGCATTGGCATCGTCGCGCATGCCCGAGCGCGGGCCGAGCACGAGATGACCGCCGCCGCGGACATAGCGCTCCAGCGCCTTGGCCTGGGCCTCGGTGAGGACCATCAAATTGGGCGCGACCACCAGCTTGTAGCGGGCGAGATTCGCTTCGGGCGCTACGACATGGACGCCCTGCGCCTGGATGCGTAGCGGGCGGTAGAAGTCGGTGAACGCCTTTATCGCGTCGAAGTCCTTGTGATGGCGCTGGATATCGATCGCCCAGCGGCTGTCATAGGAGAAGAGCATCGCGACATCGGCGCTGGGTGCCGTGTCGGCGAGCAGGGGCGCGGCGGCGACGAGATCGGCGGAGGTGCGGGCGATCTCGGGCTGGATCGGGTTGGGCTTGCCGTCCTGGCCGAGCACCGCGCCGTGATAGGTCTCCTGGCCGTTGGCGGCGGGCCGCCACTGCCAGTAGAGTACTGCGTCGGCACCGTGGGCGACGGCCTGCCAGGCCATTTCGCGGACCTGGCCGGGGTCGAGCGCGCGGTTGACCGGCGCCCAGTCGACGCGGCCGGGCTGGGTTTCCATCAGCCAGAAATTGCGCTGCTTGTAGCCGCGGACGAGATCGTGATTGGCGCCGTTCGCCACCCAGTCGGGGCGGCCCTCCTGGATGTAATTGTCCCAGGAGGCGATATCGAGATCGCGGTGCATCGCATAATGATCGAAGCCCGCATTCCAGAACATCGTGTTGGTGGTGACGAAGGCGCGGGGATCGATCAGCGGGCGGATCGCACGGACCTGGTTCTGGACATAGTCGGTCCAGGTCGCGGTGGTGAAGTGCTTGAAATCGAGCAGCAAGCCCGGGTTCTGCTGGCCGGTGGCTCGCAGCGGGATCTGGCCGAAGTCGTTGTAATGCTGGCTCCAATATTCGGTGGTCCAGCGGCGGTTGAGCTCGTCGATGCTGCCGTAGCGCTTCTGCAGGAAGGCGTGCCAGGCAGTTACCGATTCGGGATCGAACGAGGGCGGGCCGACTTCATTGTCGATCTGCCAGCCGACCACCGAGGGATCCTTGCCATAGCGCTTGGCCATCTCGACCGCGATGCGGCGGGAGAAGTCGCGGTAGCGGGCGCTGGCGAAGGAGAAGTGGCGGCGGCCGCCATGGCCGGCGCGGGTGCCGTTCTCGTCGACGCGCAGGACCTCGGGATATTTCTGCGTTAGCCAGGCGGGCGGGGCGGCGGTGGGGGTACCGATCACCACCATCATGCCGTGCTTCTTCGCCGCCGCGATCGCGCGGTCGAGCCAGGCGAAATCGAACTTGCCTTCCTCGGGCTCCATCCGGCTCCAGGCGAACTCGCCGACGCGTACCGTGTTGAATCCAGTGGCTTTCATCAGCGCAAGATCAACGTCCCAGCGCGCTTCCGGCCATTGCTCGGGATACCAGGCGACGCCGACCGCGATGGCCGGCTTGTCGGCAAAGGCAGTGGCGCGGTCGAGGCTGCCTGCCTGCGCCAAAGCCGCCGGGGCGGTGGTGCTCAGGGCCAATGCCAGCACTGCCCATCCTGCCCAACGGGCCATCCTCTCTCTCCCTTGTCGTTTCATACGCTTTTGGTTGCAAAGGTGATGCCGCGAGATGACCCGGAGGCCAAGCCTTATTTATCGTTTTATATGATGTTTTGACCTGCTAGGTTGCGGCAAAAGAATAGCCGAAGAGGGAGAGATATGGCGGGCATCGGACGGTGGCTGGCGGGGTGCGCGCTGGTGATTCCGGCGGCGGGGGCGATGGCGCAGGAGGTGCCGCAACCGGCGGCCGACCGGCCCAGCCCCGAGGCGTTCCGCGATCCGCCGGCCGAGGTGCGGCCCGGGACTTTCTATCACTGGATGAATGGGAACGTCTCAGCAGACGGTCTGGACGCCGATCTTGGCGCGATGCGGGAAATCGGCATCGGCAGCGTGATGGCGTTCGACGGGAGCAGCGATGTGCCCAAGGGGCCGGTCGACTATCTCAGTCCACAGTGGCTGGGACTGATGACGCACATGATGGCGAAAGCCGAGCAGCTTGGCATGAAAGTGGGGCTGCACAACGCGCCGGGCTGGTCGTCCTCGGGCGGGCCCTGGATCACCCCCGAGCGATCGATGCAGCAGCTCGTCTGGACCGAGACGACCGTGGCGGGTGGCAAGCCGATCACGGTGAAGCTGGCGCAACCCTATACGAAGCTTGGCTATTATCGCGACGCCGCGCTGATCGCCTTTCCGGCGAGCGCGGGCGACGACAGCGTGTACCGCGATGCAGTCGCCGAGATGCGGACGGCGAGCCCGGTCCCCTCGGCCGTGCTGACCGACCGGGACTTGAACACGGGCACGGATGCAACCCCCGATGCGCCGCTGACCATACGGATGAAGTCGCCCTTCACCGCGCAGGCGGTGACTCTGTACAGCGACGCGCATACCGGGCCGTTCAGTGCAAGCATCGAAGTCTCAAGTGACGGGAAGAGCTGGACGCGCATCGGCCAGGTCAGCGCGCCGGCGCAGCATGAGCGCGGGATCGAGGCGCCCGGCACGATCAACTTCGCACCGGTCACTGCCAGGTGGTTCCGCGTCACGCCGAAGGGGCGACTGAAGCTCACCGAGGCGCTGTTCCATGCGACGCCGCGCATCGATGGCTGGGATTTGAAGGGCGAGCATCTGTTCCGTGCCTCGCCCGCCGTGGAGCCGCACCCGAGCGATCTGCGCAAGGCCGATGCGATCGATCCGGCGAAGGTGATCGACCTCACCGGCAAGCTCGATGCCAGCGGCACGCTGCGCTGGACGCCGCCGGCGGGGCGCTGGACGGTGCTGCGGCTGGGGCACACCAGCACCGCGCATCTGAACGTCGCGGCATCGGATGCCGGGCGGGGCCTCGAGGTCGACAAGCTCGATCCCGATGCGGTGGATTTCCAGTTCCAGAGCAGCGTCGGCAAGCTGGCCGAGGCTTCGGGCGGGTATCTCGGCAAGACCTTCGATATGCTGATGATCGACAGCTACGAAGCCGGGCTGCAGAACTGGACGGCGAAGCTGCCGCAGTTCTTCGCCAGGCAGAAGGGCTATGCGATCACGCCCTGGCTGCCGGCGCTGACCGGGCGGATCGTCGGCGATGCCGACCAGTCCGACCGCTTCCTGTTCGATTTCCGCGACACGCTCTCGGACCTGATGGCGGACAATTATTACGGCCGGATGCAGAGCCATGCCAACGCGATCGGCCTGCATTTCTATGCCGAGCCGTACGGCCCCGGCGCGTTCGACACGCTGCAGGTGTCGGGGCGGACGGAGGTGCCGAGCAGCGAGTTCTGGACGCGCACGCCCTGGACCGACAACCGATCGATGAAGATGGTGACGTCGGCGGCGCATGTGTACGGCAAGCCGGTGATCGCGGCGGAGAGCTTCACCGGCGAGGCGCAGACCAGCCGCTGGCAGGATTATCCCTATGCGATGAAGGCGCTGGGCGACCAGATGTTCGCGCTGGGGCTCAACCAGATCATCTTCCATCGCTATGCGCATCAGCCCAATCCCAAGGCGGCGCCGGGGATGGTGATGGGGCCGTGGGGGATCAACCTCGACCGGTCGAACACTTGGTTCGCCCAGGCCAAGCCGTGGATGCAGTATCTGGCGCGCAGCCAGTATCTGCTGCGCCAGGGCAATTACGTTGCCGATGTGCTGTTCTTCACCGGGGAGGAAACGCCCTATCAGGCCGAATATGCGCGGCCCGATGTGTCGCCGGACAGCAACCCGAAGATCGGGCAGTATTTCGAGCCGCATATCCCGCCGGGCTATCAATATGACCTGGTCAATGCCGAGGTGCTGCTGACCCGCGCGAGCGTGAAGAACGGGCGGATCGTGCTGGCGAACGGCGCGGAATATCGGCTGCTGGTGCTGCCGGCGACGCTATCGAGCATGACGCCGCAGCTGGCGAACAAGCTGCATGCGCTGGTGGAGCAGGGGGCGGTGATCCTGGGCCCGCGGCCGGTTCATTCGATGACGATGACGGGCGACGCGGATTTCCGCGTGTCGACCGAGGCGCTGTGGGGCGCTGGAGATGCGCCACGCAAGGTCGGCGCGGGAATGGTGTTCCCCAAGGGCAGCGTGCTCGAGGCGATGGACGCGCTCAAGGTCGGGCCTGACGCCCGGTGCGAGACGCGGACGCCCGACGGGCAGGTGGCGTGGCTGCACCGCAAGCTGGCGGGCAGCGACATGTATTTCGTCGCCAATCGCCAGCGCCGCGCCGAGACGGTGACGTGCAGCTTCCGGGTCGGCAGTGCCGTGCCGTCGCTTTGGGATGCCGAGACGGGGACGGTCTCGCGGCCGGTGCTGTTCGCGAGCGATGCGGCGGAGACGAAGGTGACGTTCGACCTGTCGCCGGCCGGATCGACCTTTGTGATGCTCGACCCCGACAAGGGCGAGGCGCGGGCCGGCTGGATCGCGCGGGACGGCAAGCGGGTGGCGGAACTCGATCCGCCGGTCGCGGTGCGGGCGACGGCGCCGGAGGGCAGCTTCACGCTGTCGCTCTGGGCCAAGCCGGACATCGACCTGCGCGTGCTGCCCGACGAGAAGACCGAGGGGCGGATCAACGAGACCGGCAAGAACTACCTCATCAACGCGCGATCGGGGCGTGACCTGCACGGCGAGGGCAGTGCGATTGCCGGGCTGGCGTTCGGCCGCAACGGCGCGATGGTGATCGAGCGGGCGAGCCCGGACAGCGTGCCGGCGGTGCTGGTGAGCCGGGTGCCGGTTTCGGGCTGGACGCATGTCGCTTTGGTCTATGATCGGGGCACACCGAGCCTCTATCTGAACGGCAAGCTGGTGCGCACCGGGCTGCGCAGCGGGCGGCGGGTGTTCGCGGGCGGCAGCGACGCGCCGCAGCCGCTGGGCGTTAGCTATTTCTTCGAGGGCAATTCGACGCCGCTCAAGACGGTGGCGCGGGCACTCAGCGCGGACGAGATCGCTGCCGAAGCGGCGGGCGATCCGCCGGTGGCGCCGATCGCGGCGACGCCGGTGACGGTGGAGCGCGACGACACGGGCGGGCTGCGTGGCCTCGCCTGGGCGAGCGGGCGCTATACGCTGGAGGGTGGCAGCGGCTTCACCGCCAAGGTGCCCGAGCCGGTGACGGTGGCGGGGCCGTGGACGGTGCGCTTCCAGCCCGGGCGCGGGGCGCCCGAGAGCGTGGTTTTGCCGAAGCTGGAATCGCTCAGCCATCATGCCGATGACGGGGTGCGGCATTTCTCGGGGACCGCGACCTATCAGCGCAATATCGACGTACCGGCGAGCGCGCTGGGCAAGGGGCGGCGGGTCTATCTCGATCTGGGCCGGGTCGAGGTGCTGTCGGGCGTGACCGTGAACGGCAAGGATCTGGGCGTGGTGTGGAAGGAGCCGTACCGCGTCGACATCACCGATGTGGTGAAGCCGGGGGCGAACAGCGTCTCGTTCGCCGTGACCAATCTCTGGGCCAACCGGATGATCGCCGATGCGGCGCTGCCCGAGGAAGGCAAGTTCGTCGATGCCGAATGGCAGATCGGCGAGAAGGTGGCGGCGGACGGCAAGAAGGTGCCGGTGATGGCGCGCAAGATCACTGCGCTTCCCGACTGGTACAAGGCCGGCGAAGCCAAGCCGGCGGGTGGACGGGTGAGTTTCACGCCCTGGACCTTCTATTCGGCGGACGAGCCGCTGCTCGATTCCGGGCTGCTCGGGCCGGTGCGGCTGGTGTTCGCGCAGGAGGTTTCGGTGAAGCGGGAGCGCTAGGTGGCATCAACCTTGGGTGTGGCAGCTGTTCCCCGGGGGGACCCCGGGGGGCCCGGGGCGCCCGGGGAGCGGGGAGGAGACCCGGGGCCC
>NZ_JASATQ010000083.1:0-19779 GCF_038440415.1 Sphingomonas sp. OTU376
CTCCCCCCCCCCCCCCACGGCCCCGGACTTCTCCTCTGCGGCCGCCTTCGGGCGGCCTCTTTTTTGTCCGGGCGAAGCGGGTTAACTGGGCGCCATGACGCAGGAAAAGCTGATCGCCGGCATCGAACTCGGCGGCACCAAGTGCGTGGCGCTGCTCGCCACCGGGCCCAACGATGTGGGTGATCGGGTAACCGTGCCCACCACCGATCCGGCGGCGACGCTGGCGGCACTCGAAGCCGCGCTCGATCGCTGGAGCTTCGATGCGATCGGCGTGGCGAGCTTCGGTCCGGTGGGCCTCGATCGCGCCCGCGCCGACTACGGCTCGATCACCGCGACGACCAAGCCCGGCTGGACCGGCACCGACCTGATCCGCCGGCTCGAGGCACGCTACGGCAAGCCGATCGGCTTCCAGACCGATGTCGGCGGCGCGGCACTCGCCGAAGGGCGCTGGGGCGGGGCGCAGGGCATGTCGGCGCATGCGTATATCACGATCGGCACCGGCGTCGGCGTCGGCCTTGTCACGGGCGGCGTGCCGGTGATGGGCTGGGCGCATGGCGAGGCCGGCCATATGCGCCTGCCGCGCGCGCAGGGCGACAGCTATGCCGGCTGGTGCCGCTTCCACGGCGATTGCCTCGAGGGCCTGATCTCCGGTCCGGCGCTTGCCGAACGCTTCGGCGTGCCGGGCGACCAGCTGCCCGATGACGGCCCCGAATGGGACCTGTTCGTCCATGACCTGGCGGGCATGCTCCACAATCTCGTGGTCACCGCGGCGCCGGAGCGTATCGCGATCGGCGGGGGCGTGGTGGCGGCGCGCGACTATCTGTTCCCCAAGCTGCGCACCCGGCTGGTCGAGAGCCTTGGCGGCTATGGCGCGCTGGCGGAATGGGCCGAGGGGATCGAGGCCCGGCTCGGCGCACCGGGGCTGGGCACCATGGCGGGGCCGCTCGGTGCGATAGCGGTGGGGCTGGAAGCGTAGAACTCCCCTCCCTTCCAGGGAGAGGCTAGCCCTCCTCAGATCACTTCCATCTCGGAATTATAATGGTGCCACGCGAACACCGCCGCCGCGCCGCGATGCGGGCGCCAGGCTTCGGCGATCTCCCGGGTAAGCTTCTCGCTCGGCCGCTCGGCATGGCCCATGATCCGCCCGACTTCGATCTGCACCGCCAGGTCGCCCGCCGGCCAGATGTCGGGCCGGCCCTCCGCGAACAGCAGATAGACCTCGGCGGACCAGCGACCGATGCCCTTGATCCGGACAAGCTGGGCGATCGCTTCCTCATCGTCCTCTGCCAGATGCGCGAAGTCGAGCCGCCCGCTGGTCACTTCCTCGGCAAGGCTGCGGGCATAGGCGACCTTTTGCCGCGATAGCCCGGCCGCGCGCAGATCGTCGTCGCTGACCCGGGCAACGGTCTCCGGATCGCTCAGCGTGCCCAGCTGCGCGGCCATCTTGTTCCAGATCGACTGCGCCGCGGCGACGCTCACCTGCTGGCCGACGATCGTGCGCAGCAGCGTCTCATAGCCCCGGTCGCGGATGCGGGGCGGAGGATAGCCTACGCGCCCGATCGCGGCGGCGATCAGCGGCTCGCGGCTCGCCAGGGCGTCCAGCGACGCCTTGAGTTGCTCGGCGCTCAGCCCCATGCGTGCCCGCCTTGCGAAGCGCCGCGTTCGGCGGCATGGACGAAGCAGGACCAGGAGAAGACCATGCCCAAGCTTATCGTCGTGACCAGGAGTGGTGAAGAGCGTGAGGTCATGGGCGAGGCGGGCCTGAGCGTGATGGAAGTGATCCGCGAGAGCGGCTTTGACGAGCTGCTCGCGCTGTGCGGCGGCTGCTGCTCCTGCGCGACCTGCCACGTCCATGTCGATCCGGAATTTGCGGCCAAACTGCCGAAGATGAGCATCGACGAGGACGACCTGCTCGACAGCGCCGGCGACCGCGACGCGACGTCGCGTCTGTCTTGCCAGCTGCCCTTCACCGACGAGCTCGACGGCCTGCGCGTGCGGATCGCCGAAGAGGATTGATCGAAATATCCCTCTCCCGCAAAAGCGGGAGAGGGATAGTCAACTTACTGTACCGCCCGCACCCGGATCGACGCCATCGGCGCATCGGTGGTGGTGGTGTCGGTCTTCCAGGTGATCACCTTGTCCTTGCCGGTGGTCACCGCGCCTTGCTCATTGTTCTGGCTCACCAGCTCGGCGTCGGTGGTCAGGGTGAAGGTGCCCTGCAGGCGCGTGAACGCCTCGCCCATTCCGCCCGGCATCATCGCCAGCGCGCTCATGTCGCCCATATTGCCCATGCCGCTGCCGCTCATCCGCACATAGCCCGGCGCCTTCACGCGGATCAGGTCCTTGCCGCGCAGCTCCACCGCGATCCACGGCATGATCATCTGGTTGTCCAGATTGTACGGGAACAGGAAGCCGTGATCGAGCACGCCGGAGATCTGGTAATCCACCCAGAACATCCCGTTGCCGCGATACTCGACATTGCGATAGCCCGCCTCCTTGGCAACCTCGATCGCGAGCTTGCGGAAGGTCTCGTCCTGCTTGGCCTTCTCCTCGGGCGTCAGCGTGAAGTCCGGCTCCTTCTCCGGCGCCTTGGCCTTCTTGCCCGACTTCTCCTTGGCGGCCTCTTCCATGCCCATCTGCATCGCCTTGCCCATGAAGCTCTGCAGATCGACCGCCATCACCTCGCCCTTGTAGGTGAAGGTGAAGGTCCGGTCGGCATGGATGGTCAGCGCCGAATCGAACTTGCCGGGCACGAACAGGCAGCTGGCGAGCACCAGCGGCGCCATCAGCGCGAACGCGACGGCCTTCAGACGATGCAACATGAGTCCCCCTTGGCAATCAGCCGCGGGCGCTCACCGCATAGAGCGCGATCGCCGCGGCATTGGATACGTTGAGGCTTTCGACCTTATCCGAGATCGGCAGCTTCGCAAGCTCGTCGCAATGCGCCTCGGTGTTCTGGCGCATGCCTTCGCCCTCGGCGCCCAGCACCAGCGCGATCTTGCTCTGGCCACCCATAACCTCGGCCAGCGTGCCCTTGGCATGGCCGGTCAGGCCGATGCGCCAGAAGCCCGCCTCGGCGATCTCCTCCAGCGCGCGGGCCAGGTTGACCACCCGGCACCATGGCACCTGCTCCAGCGTGCCGGCGGCGGCGCGGGCCAGCGTGCCGGTTTCGCCGGGGGCGTGCCGGTCCTGCGTCACGATGCCCAGCGCGTCGAACGCCGCCGCCGAACGCAGGATCGCGCCGACATTGTGCGGGTCGGTCACCTGGTCGAGCACCAGCAGCGGCCGGTTGTCGCCTTCGCCCTGCGCCAGCAGGTCGCCCAGCCAGATCTCCTCGAGCGGATCGACTTCGGCGACCAGCCCCTGGTGCGGGGCGTCGCCGGGCACCAGCCGGCCGAGATCGGCGGCATTGGCGAAGGTGATCGGGATCGTCGACGGGATGTCGAGCCCGGCCAGCGCGTCGTGCGTGCCCCAGATCTTGCGGACGTTGCGCTCGGGATTGTCGAGCGCCGCCAGCACCGCGTGCCGCCCGTAGAAACGCGGGCGGTTCGCGGAGGCCTGGCTCGGCCGGTGACCACGCTTGGCCATCAATGTGCTCCCGGTGCCGCGTAGAAGCCTTCCGAGGCGTTCGGCTCGGTTGCCAGCGGCAGGCGCGGCAGCGGCTCGGGCGCGTTGGCGGCGTTGATCAGGAAGGCGGCGAGGATGATCGCGCCCTGGCGCATGTCGTCCGCCTTCAGATGGTCGAAGGTGTCGACATCGGTGTGGTGCACGTTCGAGCCGTAGTCGAGCGGATCCTGGATGAACTGAAAGGCCGGGATGCCCACCGCGTCGAAGAACACGTGATCGGTGCTGCCGGTGCGGGCGGTGGCCACCTTGGTCGCGCCGAACGAATTGAACGGCGCCAGCCATTCGCGGAAGATCGGCACCACCGCGGTATTGCCCTGGGTGAAGATGCCGCGGATCTTGCCCGAGCCGTTGTCGAGGTTGAAATAGGCGGCGAGCTTGGCGTGGTCCGGGCCCGGCTGGATCGGGAAGCCCTTGCTCCAGCCCATGTAGCGGGCATAGCCGCTCAGCGCCGGATCGACCGGGCGGCTGGCGACATGGTTCTCGACATAAGCCATCGAGCCGAGCAGGCCCTGCTCCTCGCCCGACCAGAGCGCGAAACGGATCGCGCGCCTGGTCTTGATGCCCGATGCCTTGATGATGCGCGCGGCTTCCATCACCATCGAGACGCCGGCGGCGTTGTCGGCGGCGCCGTCACCCATCGCCCAGCTGTCCATGTGCGCGCCGGCCATCACATAGCCTGCCTTGGCATCGGTGCCGGGGATGTCGGCCAGGATGTTGTATGCCTTGGTGTCGCTGTCGTCGAAGCTGACGTCGCTGTTGAGCTCGAGGCTCGGCGCCATGCCCATCTTGGCGAGGCGGGCGAGGCGGCGATAATCCTCGGCGGCGATCTCGAAGCCCGGCAGCGGCGGGGTGGCGCCGACCTGGAACTGGCTGTTCTGGCCGTGCACCAGCTTGCCGTTGCGCGACGAAATGGTCGCATAGCCGACCGCGCCCTCGGCCTTCAGGAAGGCGTCGCGCTTGGCGGCGAAAGCGAGGCGGCTCTGGCTGCTCGGGCGGCGATTCGCGGTGGCGGCGCCGTTCTGCAGCTGGAAACTGTCGTAGCGGTCGAGATCGGCGTCGCTCCAGCGGCGGAAGTCGAGGTCGGTCGAATCGGTGATGTCGGTCGGCTCGGTGAGCAGGGCGATCTTGCCCTTGAGCTTGCCCTTATACTGGTCGAGCGACGCTTCGTCCGCAATCGGCGCCAGCACGACCTGGCCGGTGACGGTTCCGTTGGTTCCCGGCGTCCAGGCAAGCGGCGCGGCGACCAAAGTCAGCGGACGCGGCGCAACCATCTTCACACTGGCATTCTTCGCCGACCAGCCGCGGCCGAACTCAAAGCCTTCCTTGTGGACATTGGTCAGACCCCATTCGCGGAACTTGGCCTGGGTCCAGTCCTCGGCCTGGCGCATCGGCGGCGAATTGGTGAGTCGCGCGCCGATCACGTCGGTGAGGTACTGCGCGATGCGCATCACTTCGCTGTGGTTGGTGCCCTGATCGACGATCTTGTCGACCGGCGCGCTCGGGCCGTCCGGTCCCTTGGCGATGGCGAGCGGCGCCATGGCGGTGGCGGCGAGCAGCGTGGCGATGGCGAAGGAAAGTCGGCGCATTATGGACCCCTGTTTGGAAGCGGCGGACGCTATGCTGCACAAAGTCTGCGCGCAAGGCGTTGACAGGCGCGCGTCGCTTCGGCAATGGGCCCCCTCTCGCCGAACGGCGCCATGGACAGGTGGCCGAGTGGTTAAAGGCAGCAGACTGTAAATCTGCCCGTGCAAGCGTACGCTGGTTCGAATCCAGCCCTGTCCACCACACCCCCCTCTGAGAGGGGGGTGCCTTCTAAGCCCCCATCGTCGTTCGCTGCGGCATCCGCCGTGTGTAGTTCCTGTGTAATCGTACTAGGACGCTTATCGAGCATCGCCACGGCGTGGTCCAAGTGATCGCCGTAGATATGTGTGTAGCGCAGTACCATCGCGAGCGTCTTGTGCCCGCTGATCCGCTGCACCGTGGGTAAGTCGACTCCGGCCTTTACCAAGCGCGTGATGGCGGTGTGTCGCATGACGTGCGGCGTAACCTTCTTGGGGTCCAGGCCTGCGTTAACGACCGCGCGTTGAAACCCCTTTCCCATGGACACTCGGTGCGGCTTCTTGCAGCGTTCGGCGGCAGGAAACACCCAGCCATCCTTATCCGTGTCTTGTTGCTGTTGCCTGAGGAGAAGTTCGGCCAACGCGGGTGTGATGGGCTGATCGCGGGCGCCGGCTTTTGCCTGCGGAATGCGTATGCGGCGGTTATCAAAATCGATTTGATCGTATCTCACGCGAAGGATTTCGCTATGCCGCATGGCTGCGTTGAGGCCAAAAGCGACGAACAGGTGTAGTTTGGGATCAACGTCCTCAATCGCGGCGACCGTGAGCGCCGCTGCATCGGCGTCGGTCAATACGATGATGGGCTTTGCGGTCTCGGCAGCTTTGCTAATTCGCGGACGATCACCAGCGGCAAGCCACTGCCAATCGATCATGCGATTGAACATGTGGCTGAGGGTCGAAAGCTCCCGGTTTACGGTTGCAATTGGCGATTCCAGGGAGCGGCGAGCCGCGTACTCGGATACGGCGAGAGTGGAAACACGGTTGATTGGCATCTTGCCGAAGGCCGGGATGAGATGGCGGTCAATGTGGCGCCGCTTGTTGATAATGTCTTTGCCACCCGTCTTGCCGAGCCGCTCAAGGTAGTCGGCGGCGGCCTGCGAGAAGAGAGGGTGTGCCTTGCGGCGCTTGGGAAGGTTCAGGCGCCCAGCACGCGCGTCCGTGCGGAACTGCTCGATTTGGCGTTCCGCCTGCTCTCTACGCACTCCTTCGCTCTCTTTACCGACGACGCGATGAATGCGCTCGCCATCGACCATGATGTTGATTGCGTACCGAAGATCGCCATCAGCGAGTCGGGTAACTTCAATGCCATGTTCCGTCAGGCGAGAGCCTGCGGTAAGTCCCTTGATAGAACTCCTCGAAAGCTTGGTGAACTTAAGAGACATGTATTATAAGCTCCAATAATAAAACTAAGACTAATACCCGGTACTAAGGGTTTTTCTCTGGCGTGGCGGCCGATACATCGCGCTCATCGATCGAATTCCGGCCCGATCGACTCACCATGTTGTGGAGCGTTAGATTATGAATATTTCGGAGTCCACCCCCGACGGGCGGGTGCCTCGTTCTCGCGCTGCGGCCATTCTTGGTCTGTCGGCCAAGACACTTGCGAATTGGCAGACGCGAGGGCTCGGGCCGCGCAGCGTTCGAGTGGGCGGGCGTCGCTTCTACTATGTCGCCGACCTGCTCGCCTTCATCGAGGCGGGCGCGCTGGTTTGATGCAAGTGCATCGATGGGGCTGCCGTTCCCAAGCGATCATACGTAACCGATCGGGGGGGGCAGAGCCTCTAGTTTCCGTAGTAGGGCTCGCACGCGATGCCGTCGCTGTCGCCGTCAAGTTCCGATCGATACCCCGGCGAGCCGCGATAGATCGGCGCGAAACCAGCCGAGCGTGCCTCGTTACAGTTGTGGAAATGGCGAGACTGCTCGACCATTCGCTGCTGCTCCTCATTGGCTCGAATCTGGTCGGCCATGGCTGTGGAGCCGGTTAGCGTGGTCTGGATCATCGGCGCTGCAAAAAACACGACAAGACCCACTGCCAAGCACCCGGTTAGGACCTGTGCGCCAAAAGGCGTCGGTTGCTGCTTGCGGCGATGGCGGGAGCGCGGCGGCATCGCCAGATGATCACATGCGCAACCTTGCAAATGACCTAACGTCTTCATGGTTGGCATAGCGTGGTCGCTGTGGAGTTCGATGGCGGCGGGCATCGTCTGACGAGCATTTCACCAACTTGCTGTGAGTTTCGGGGCTTTTCACGCCGATCCCTCATTCATCATCCTTTTCCACCGCCTCCGGCTTTAGAACGCCGGAGGTGATTTCATAGAATTGGATAGACGTGCTATTTAATATCGCTCCTAAAATTAACATATCCAGAAGTATATAAACTGAAAATCTGGAATGATTCTGAATAAACCCTATACATTTTTAAACTTTCATACCCGGAAGGGGGTTGACGAACGGCTGAGCGGGCGCCACATGGCGCTCGCTACAAAGTAACTCGCCTCTCTATAGAGTATATTAGAGATAAGTTACTTTATTATATAAAGATACTTCTATGACTACCTATAAAGCTGTTAGCAAATCTCTTTACGATTCCTCCTATGAAACCCTTATGAATGACCTTAATGGGTTTCATATTGTTCCTGATGTTGATACTGAGAACGCTTTAAAGGAGCTTCTCAAGGTCTTTGAAGGTGGATTGAGAAGTCTCCTTCAACCTAGTTTCTATCTCAGTAGTCTCGATCCCGGCTCTGGAAAGACTCAAGCGATTTCCTCCTTCCTCAAGGCTTGGAAATCCAATGGCTTCCTTCCGGAGGGGAGCGTCCTCGTAGGGGTGAAGACCAAGGAAGAGATTCGAGCCCTTGTGAACCGTCTCGGTTTGGATGATGCGGACTTCGCCTGCTTTACGAGTGACGAAGGCATCAACGCCCTCGGCCTGGGTGATCGGCGGCGTGGCGAGGCTAGGATTCTGCTCACCACGCAGCAGATGATCCTCAGTCGGACTCGGGATCGCACGTTCTCGGCGGCGAGTGATTTCCACTATGAGGGTAGTCCTAGGTCGCTGCGCATCTGGGACGAGAGCCTTGTCATTGCAGAACCGGTGATGCTGTCCTGGTCCAGTCTCGCGGCGTTGGTTGAGCCGTTGAAACCGCGCTCTCGAGGCTTTGCCCTGCGCATTGAGCGCTTCCTTGGGACGCTGTCCGATAAGCTGGGCGAGGTGGTCGCTATTCCGAGCCCCTTTGGAGATTTGGCGAAGGAAGCTCTTAAGGACCGGAGGGGCCTGAGCGATGCCCACGTGAAAACGCTCGAAGGCATTCAGTTGGTCGCTGGTCGATCGATGTGGCTAGTTGCGGAATCTGGTAAGGCGGAACGTGCTCTAGTTGGTGCGAGCAAGCCTCTGCCGGCCGATTTCGCCCCTGCCATCATTACCGACGCCTCCGGGCGTGTGCGTGGCACCTACGATATCTGGGAAGATGCAGGCGGGCTCGTTCGATTGCCCGCCAAGGCCAATGACTACCGGAATCTTCGTGTCCACCTTTGGGCTACCAAAGTTGGGAAAGACATTCTCCGGCATGTTGGCGCATCTCGTGATATCTACGACGAGGTTGCCAAGGCCATGGAGGCCAAGCCTGATGAGCGTTGGTTGGTGATTTCCTACAAGGCTAGCGATGATCTCAATGTTCATAAAGACCTGCGCGACACCGTAGATGAGGCTGTGTCCTTCGAATATCTTTCGTGGGGGCTTCACCACGGCACCAATGCGTACAAAGATATCAAGAACATCGTCATCATTGGCTCGGGCTTCTATCCCGCAGTCGCGTACACGGCTCTAGCTCTCGCTGCTTCTGGCAAGCCGGTTGGTGGGGTGGGGCTTGAGACTCTGCCGGCGCTCAAGGGGGCGGAGTTCCAGCACAATTTCCTGCAAGCCATCATGCGCGGCAATGCGCGGAATAGCAGGGACGGGATCGCGGGGGAATGCGACGTCTATATGGTCGTTTCCAAGGCGCCTGCGCCAGCGGCCTTGATTAGGGAGGCCTTTCCAGGCTGCGTAATTGATCCTTGGGGTCCACCGGAAGAGGACATGAGCGATCACGGAAAGGCTTTGGTCGAATTTTTGAAATCCTATTTCGCGTCGTCGCCGGGAAAATCGGTTACGAAGAAGGCTTCCAGGGAGGCTGCTGGCATCCCCACTAAGCAACGGCTCACGACAGTGCTGGGCGAGGCTCGGGTGCAGCAAGCGCTTGTGCAAATGGATGTGGTTGTTACCACCAACAAGTTCGTCGGGCCGGATGGGCACTAAGTTTTTAGGAGTATTATAATGGCAGATGAAGCAACGTTGAGCCCCGTCGAACTTGCTGCGGAACTCACCGCTGCGTGGTTGGCAAATCCCAACACCCGCTCGACCACGGAAGAAGCGGTGGCTTTCTTGACCTCGATTCATGCGGCTGTCGCGGAGCTGGGCAAGGTAGCGGCGGTTGAGCCTGAGCCTGTGGCGCCGGCCGAGCCCGACCATGTTCCTGCCGTGTCGGTGCGGAAGAGTCTTGCCAGCCGCGATCACATTATCTCGATGATCGATGGCAAACCCTACAAGACGCTCACGCGGCACCTGTCCACGAACGGGCTCACGCAGGACGAGTATCGTGCCCGATACAACCTGCCGAAGACTTACCCTATGACCGCCCCTGCCTACAGCGAGCAGCGGCGGGAAATGGCAAAGAAGCTCGGCCTGGGCCGTAAGCCGGGGCAAAAGGCTCCTGCGAAGAGGTCGGCTGCTAAATAGGCCCTATTTCGCCCTAGAAGCCCGTACAGGCGCAAAGTAGATTTAAGGCTAGTCGGATAGCCAAAATCGCCAATGGCTCTGTACGGGCCTTATTTCGATCTCTTCACGTGTTCGTTAATTATCCGGAGCGAAGTCATGGCAGAAGATCGAGTTTATATTGTCGGCGGCGAAGACGAAAATGGCGATCAACATCTGTTTGCCACGGACGATCTGGGGCGGGCGATAGCTAAGTACAACGAGTTGAAAGGGCGGCTACGGAAGGTCCAGACAAATGAGGGGTTAGCCGATGCCATGGATGCGGCGGCAAACCCGCACTAGCTGATGGTTGTGGTCGCGATAGCGCTGCCAGGCAAATTCGGTCGCAATATTAGCTCGATAAGCCGACAGTTGCCTGCTACCCCTTAGCCATGAAGGTCACAAGCTTCCGGCTCGCGGGCATACGCTGTTTTCATGACACGGGCCCAATTGAACTCAGCCCAACCTGCAATTTATTTGTTGGTCATAACAACGCTGGCAAGTCTACCTTGCTCAGGGGGTTGCTTTCCTTTCAAGGATTCCCTTTTGACGGCAAAGATATCCGCGCCGGCAGCGAGGCTGTATTCTATTCTATCTCGGTTAGCGAGGTGCATGATCGATCGCTTCTTCGGCATTTCCCGAAGCATGAGGCGGTAGCATTTCTAGCTTATAGAGTCTTTCGCGGTGAGGCGCCCGCCGACCTTAGCGGATTGCAGCACGTAAACGTGGGGGATGACCACGGCGTTTTCAACAATGTCCGGCCGAAGCACTACATAGTGCCTTTCGTCGCAAAAAGGAAATCATCGGGATTTGATCAGAATGTTACTCTAAATTCTCAGAATAATATAAACGGAACCTATTACAATCTATATAGTCGCATAGACCTTCTCGCTGTGTCCGGTCATCCGAGTCATGATGCATTTCAGGACGCGATAAATAATATCGTCGGACTTCCGATTACGACGAAAGCCTCTGATAACGGCAAAGAAGCAGGTTTTTATATTGATCGAGATAATTTCGTCCCCTTAGACAGGATGGGCGATGGCGTAGCTGACATGGTTGCTCTTATAGTTGAGCTATGCTTGGAAAGAAAAAAGCTATTTGTTATCGAGGAGCCTGAGACAAACCTTCATCCGAAGGGGCTGAAAGCATTGCTCGGGCTCATAAGAAACGGTTGGAATGAAAATCAATTTGTAATTGCTACTCATTCAAATATAGTCGTTCGAGAACTTGCCTATGACGAAGGAACAAAGGTGTTTCGCGTTCACCGCGATGGGGAAGGTCATTCAAATCCGTCTCTGGTAGAGGAGGTTCCGCAAGAAGCGGACGCGCATGCGGCTCTGCTCCGCGATCTCGGGTATGAGTTTGGAGATATGGGCCTGCACGATGCGTGGCTCTTCTTGGAAGAGTCATCGGCGGAGCAAATTATCCGCGATATACTCATTCCGGCGTTCACTCCGGAGCTAATCGGAAGGTTGCGCACTTTCTCCGCCAGCGGAGCCGATAATCTCGTTCCCTCACTGGCAGAATTTCAGAGACTTATAACATTTGTACATTTGCAGCCGGCATACAAGGGCAGGATATGGGTCCGAGCGGATGGGGACGATAAAGGTGTGGAGGTGATCAACAAGCTGAGAGGGAAGTTTTCCTCTTTTGATGGAGAGTTGTGCTCAACATTCTCTTCTCCTGCATTCGAGCGATACTATCCAAAGTATTTTTCAGATAGGGTGGGAGCGGTGCTGGCTATAGATAGCAAGCCAGAGCGCCGAGATGCAAAGACGAAACTGCTACGCGATGTGGTAAGTTGGACAAGAGATAACCGTCAGGTCGCGATTTTGGAGTGGGCAGAGAGTGCGGCTGAACCTGTAAAGCTCATTGAGAGTATCAGAAATAGAATATTCGCTTAAATGAACGCGTTCCAGGTCTTGGTGTGAGCATCCAAGTAATTTCGGCGATAGGCTGTGAATCGAATGGAGCGGCGACCTTGCGGATTCTCTAAGACATCGGGCTATCGAACCAGGGTGTGCTTTCCGAGCGCATCAATGGTTTCGAGCGAGGCGATGCGTTGGCCCGCCTTCTCCCACTTGCAAAGGTACGTTCCGCCGATGCTTGCACCAAAAGCGTTCGTCGCTTCGAACTTCCGCAAGACCGTCGCGTAGGAGCCTTGATCCTTATAATCCCATGCCATGGAAGGGTCATAGGATCGAGGCGAAACTAGCGCTGCCTTGAGCGTCAGGTCGCATTCCGTGACGATTTCAGTTTCATCCGGGGCGCTGCTTGTTGTCGCCTCGCTCACGGGCTCTTCATCGCTTCCGCTAGCGCATTGCGACACTAACAAGATGATGCCTATCACGCCGGCAACGAAGACGCCGTAGCAGCCTGCCTTTGCTATTTTGGGCTCGTCAAAAGTGCGTTCCCAGAAATCGCCGCTGGGCTGGGGTTCCTCGCTCATAGCAGCACCTGATTACCGGAGGCCGGGCAGGTTAGGTCTGCTTCGAGAGCGAACTTCCATGCATCGAAGAATTCGTGCTGTAGTTCGCAACCGGTTAGGGTTTGGGCAAGGCGGCGCATCCGGTCGCGTTGATCGGGGCCGGTGTTTCGCCGGCCGATCTTTTCGCGGCGATCTACAACAATCCTGTCGCGGGATGCGCGGATGATGAAGGTGTCACCCTCGAACTTAGCTTTGATATAGCGTCCGCCGTCCGGTTGAGCCTTGTTGAAGACGTATTGGATGGGTGCTGGCGCCGTCTGCGGTGTCGAGACCGTGGCGCTGGATAGAAGCAATCCTAGGATCATATAGCCTCCCCTTTGTTGAGAGGCTGACCCGGCAAAAGCCGGGTGTTGGAATCCCCGTGCGTAGCCCGAGGCACCGCTGCCTTTAGGCGCGAGCCCTGGACATAACGCAACGGTCACCCGGCCGAAGAATTCGACCGAGCTACGCGTCAAAGGGGATTCCACGCCCCACGCGCCGGACATACGGCAGCGCACTTCCTTCATGCCGGGGGAACCGGCGATCGGCAATGGCTCAGAACTTGTAAGTGCTGAGCCTAGGCACTTTCGCAATAGGAAGATGGCTCGGAAGATATGTTGACTCCTAGCGAGCTACGCTCAAAACAATTTTGTACCTTTTGAGCGAGTCGAAAGCCCATGAGCCGTATTTGTTATCTTCGTGTTTCTACCGGCGACCAAAGCGTCGAAGCGCAACGCAAGGCTCTCGGTGGCGGCCCGTTCGATAAAGAGTTTATCGATGAGGGCGTCTCGGGCTCGGTATATGCAGAGGATCGCCCCGGCTTCGCCGCGCTGCTGTCCTACGTCCGGGAGGGTGACACGGTTCACATTGCCGCGATCGATAGGCTCGGGCGTGATGCCCTCGATATTCAGGCGACCGTTCGCAAGCTCATCGGCAAGGGCGTGACCGTGAACGTTCTCGGCCTTGGTCCCATAGGGAAGGGCGTGGGAGAGCTTATCGTCGCCGTCCTGGCGCAGATCGCGGATATGGAACGCAATAGGATTAAGGAGCGCTGTGATGCCGGCAGGGAGGCCGCGAGAGCCTCGCTAGCTGCTACGGGGCGAACCCATAGAGGTAAGGTTAGCCTAGGTCGCCCAATGGCAGCGGACGCCGATGCGGTGCGGTCGTGGCGCAACGAGAATGGTGCAAGCATAAAGGCCACGGCACGACAGTTTGATTTGTCAGAGGCGACTGTTAAGCGTTATTGTGTTAGGGGCACAATAAAAGACTAGCACTCTTTAATGAATACTACACTTTCCAGCAGTCATCTAGGACAAGCCTCTTGGTCACTCCGCTCGCAGATTCAATCTGCCTGCCACGAAAAACTAGCTCCTTGGCAGTGGATACGTTATCGCCATGCAGGGACCAAGTCAGCCAAGCCTTGTTGCGCTGATTAAATGCTTCCGACTTTCTAACCGGCACAATTTTGTCTAATTCACTTATGTACGCCCTTCCATTTCCAGTCTTAGTGTTAAACCTAGTCATATTTCCATTGTATTCATGAAGATCTGGATTTTCCTCGCGCGTGTGCACCCAGGCACTAGTAGAATTATTGAACTCTACCAAAGTGGATCGAGGGCGCTCTAAGCAAACAATCACATCCTCATTGTCTATTGACCTATGAGCTTCTTGGAGACTCCCTTCCAACTTCTCCGACAAGTCATCAAAAAACGACTCATCTGTCCTGATCCGGGACTCAACATACTTCGTTTGGGGCTCTACGCTTAGATTACCGGTCGCTCGCTCAAGGGCTACGGTAGTGAAATCATAAAATACCTCTTTATTAAGGGGAGCGGATTTTGGTCGCCTTTTAAACCTGGCGGTAATGTCGAAAAGGACACTACCTTTTCTTGGAGCCTCGAAGAACAGCGCACCGCTCCTAAGTGCAGTAGCTCTTCCAACTACTTCGTCGGCCATAAATGCGTGGGTTGTGATCTGTAATGCTCGGGCAAAGCCGTGAAACGATGTTGATCCATCGTACAGGTCCAAGCCCTGCTCACCAATCCTGCCATCCGTAAAGCGCAATCGAAGCCGGAAAGCCTGATCCAGCATTGCTTACATCTCCCCCAAGCCGGGCCGGCACCGAAATGACTACCGCAGCACGATGACTATGGGTAATTCTACGCCTGCCAGATGGCCAGCGGAAAAGATTGGTGGAGGTAATGTGAGGCTACCGGATCGGTTCGAATGGAGTGAAATTGTTATAGTAGGAGTAGTCGGCGGGGTCGTCGGTGGCCTTGTTATATCGGCCCTTCGACTCGGTGCCTCCGTGGATAATCTTTTGAACTTCTGCGGGGGCGCGGTCGGCAGCGGATTGGCAGTCATCGCCACGCTTTGGCTTGAGCGGCGCAAGCGCGAGCGAGCGTTGGAGCAAATGTTGAATTCGCTCGTCATCGTCGCCGATGCCTCGCTACGATTTCGATATCTGACGGACGAATTGATCCTCCCCATGGCGCTGACGTTCCAACAGGGATTTGAAGCCCTTGAAGCTTCGAGGCTGGGAGTGACTATAACGAACCCTCTGCACCAGTACGCTTTCCATTCCGCTATGTTTTGGGTGAAGCGAAGCATGGATGAAATCAAAGTCGCCGTTTCGGATAAAGAATCTGGAAGGATATCCGAAGACAAGATGATCTCCGTATGCCGGGAGAGCGCATCTCATGTGTTCGAACCGATTCAGGATTTCCTCGATATTAAAGGGCTTCCTGTCCAGCCGAAGGCCAGTCTGAAATATGCCAAGGCCGCGAGGGAATTAGAGGCTCTGAATTATGCCGCACATCTGGCCTAGGTGGAGCGGTCAATGAGGCGCGGGGCGTGTCGAGTTTGGGCCAGAGGGTTCTGGCAGCAATGCGTAGCGAAGGCACTTGATGTCCAGCCTAATCTTGGGCAGGCACGCCAAGCGTGCTTCGTCGCTACAGGTCGCGCTCTACCCAATATGTATAGTTCCACTCGATCGCCTCAGCGGTATCGCGCCAACTCAGGTAATTTGTATTTGGGATCGATGCGGCAATCTCTTCGCGCATCTGAAACAGGCGGGAGAGCTTCTCCGGCGAAACAGGTTTAAAGGCCGTATTTATGCCTCCCGAAAAGAACAGGGCCATTGGTTGGCGAAGCTTATTACTTACGAGCTTCTGCTGATCGGGGTCAAATAGTGGCAGAGTATCTTTCAGAAAAGAAAGGATATTGCGTGCCGTTTCGAAGGAAATTATGTCACCCTTCCTCGCTTTGCGCAGGGTGGACTCACCAACATTCGACCGAGCGCTAAATTCTTTAAACCTCATTCCTAAAATATCGATGCACGAATCCACAAACCCGGGCCTAAATTTGATGAATAGTAAAATTGAATCGCTACTGTGGTTTTCTATGTCCGACAGCGAGTATACAAATTCATCTTTAAGCCAATTTTGGCTTTCATCTAATAATGATCTATTAAACGCTCCTTCGTCGAAAATCGTACCATTCATCGACGAGAACCGGATATCGGCATCGTCAAAGTTCATCCCCCGCAAGTCTTGCTGAGATAGGTCGAGCCCCACAAGATTGGCACCGCGATAAAAATCGAATACCTCTCTCTCAGACAGGGCTGCCAATTCCCTGAGAGATTTCGATTTAGATGATAGGATTCGCATAACCCTAGAGATGCCATCTTCGAAGGCACTCATTGTTTCGAAGCCAGCATATCGGCAATAAGTAAGTTTGAAAATTTGTCATCTATATCGCCGAATTCAAGTTGGGCGTCTCGGAGTGTCAACTTCAACTGCTGAATAGCTGCTGCCTCATTCATTCGGTTAAAGAGCGCTTCCTTTGCGATGTCTATAATCCCGGTTCCCTTGAGGGAGAGGTCATCTATCTCTAGGTCCTCAAACTTGCACGAAACAGTCACGCGTATCGCAGGATCGAGGCGCGCTTGATTCAAAAGGGACTTTACAGATAGCCGAGGCTCTTCCACCGGATTCCATGGCTCGCCCTCTAATGTTTCCGATTGTCCAGGCCTCAGTTCCCACGAAAACTCGCGGGCACCCTTTGGCTTAGGGGTTGCGATGATATTTGGGATATGTCGAACAAATCTATACTCTTCATCGGCGGTAGATTCGACTTCGCTTGATATAGAAGCGCCTGCAGCAATTTGAAGCGCGCTGGGGCTAATCTTCCCTAGCAGACTTGCATTTTGCTTAGCCTTTTCGTTCAATTTCAGAATCTTAGTATGCTCTAAGGAACTTGGCGGTATTGAGCGTGCGACTGACTCCCTATCAATCTCAAGTGGTTGCTCGACCGACACCGTTAGAAGAGCTTTCTTGAGCCTAACCCGAAAGGTGAATGGCATATCTGGATTGTCGCCACCCAAGCGACCTTGATGAAAGCTCAACTCAACGTGAACAGACGACGTTCCGCCATCGACGCGCAATGGCTTATGCCAAGCATCGATAGCGAGCACTTGCGACAACACACGTATCTGATTGTTCATGGTCCACCCCGTCTCGTCAGCAGTTTGTCGGAGGGTACCGCATTTTACAATCGCGAACGCGGAGCTTGGTGGCCCTTGCCGAGGTACCCCTCTGGGAACCGGTTCCGGGGTGAATGGCCCGCCCGCGTTCAAGGACCATGCCCCGCTCGGGTGTAAATATGGTGTAATCATGCCGGGAAAACAGGGGAAAAGGCGGGCAAATCATCACCTGCCGGAATGCCGGCCGATTTGGGCTAAGTAGCTCTAATCGTAGAGATTCAGGAACGTTGGGGCTTTATCGGGAATCTCCGGCTCACAGACTGTAAATCTGCCCGTGCAAGCGTACGCTGGTTCGAATCCAGCCCTGTCCACCACTTTCCCCGCGGGGCACGGCCCGCGGTTCAGGACATCGCCGATGAAATGCCCGGCATGAGCGCGGCCGGGCTCAGGCCTGCGCGGCGCCCTGCTCCTGGGCATGCTTGCGCTCGGCGGATTCGCGCCTGGCGCGCGCCGTCTTTTCCTGCGCGAGCAGGAATTCTTCGGTTTCTTCCTCGGTGACACCCTCGGCATGTGTCTTGTGCACATGCTGCATCATCGTCGCCCATTGGCGGTACGAACCCATCTGCGACCCCTCGCTTTTCCCTGATAACGAGAGGTCATAACGCAGGTGCGAACGGGATGACTCGCGAAATAAATCCTTAACGCGGCGCGAATCACGATTCCTTAATCAAGCACCGCCGCGACCAGCTGGCGGAAGGCATCGGCGCGGTGGCTCATCGCATGCTTGGCGGCCGGCTCCATCTCGCCGAACGTCTCTTCATGCCCCGTCGGCAGGAAGACCGGGTCATAGCCGAAGCCCTGCGTGCCGCGCGGCGGCCATACCAGGGTGCCGTCGACGCGGCCCTCGAACCACTCGACATGGCCATCGGGCCAGGCGAGCGCGAGCGCGCAGATGAAATGCGCGTCGCGCCCGGTTTCGGGTGGCAGCGCGGCCAGCTTGTCCTCGACCAGCTGCATCGCGACGCCGAAATCCTTGCTCGGCCCCGCCCAGCGCGCCGAGAAGATGCCGGGATCATTGTTCAGCGCTTCGACGCACAGGCCCGAATCATCGGCCAGGGCAGGGAGCCCCGAAAGATCCGCGGCCTGCAGCGCCTTCAGCTCGGCATTGGCGACGAAGGTGGTCCCCGTCTCCTCGGGCTCGGGCAGGTCGAGCTCGGCCGCGGAGACCGGCTCGATCCCGAACGGGCCGAGAAGCTCGCGAATCTCGCGTACCTTGCCGGCATTGTGGCTGGCGATCACCAGCTTACCGGGTTTGAGTTTGCGGATCGCCTGAGGAGTGTCGCCTTCGCCGCTCATCCGATTGCCTTCACCTGTGCTTCGAAAATCTGGTTGCAGCCGATCCGCGCGAGACGGAGCAGGCGGAGCAGCCCTTCCTCGTCATAGGTCGCGCCCTCGGCGGTCGCCTGCGCCTCGGCGATGTTGCCGTTCGACAGCAGGACGAAGTTCGCATCGGCATCGGCGGCGCTGTCCTCGACATAGTCGAGGTCGAGCACCGGCGTGCCCTGATGGATGCCGCAGGAAACCGCGGCGACCTGCGCCGTGATCGGGTCTTCCTTGATCAGCCCCTGGGCCATCAGCTTGTTCACCGCGATGCGCAGCGCGACGAACGCGCCCGAGATCGCCGCCGTGCGGGTGCCGCCGTCGGCCTGGATCACGTCGCAATCGAGCGTGATCTGGCGCTCGCCGAGCTTCTTGAGGTCGGTGACGGCCCGCAGGCTGCGGCCGATCAGGCGCTGGATCTCCTGGGTGCGGCCGGACTGCTTGCCCTTGGCCGCTTCGCGCTGGCCGCGGGTGTGCGTCGCGCGCGGGAGCATGCCGTACTCGGCCGTGACCCAGCCCTCGCCCTTGCCCTTGAGCCAGGGCGGTAGCCGCTCTTCGACGCTGGCGGTCACCAGCACGCGGGTGTCGCCGAAGCTGATCAGCACCGAACCCTCGGCGTGGCGGGTGAAATGCGGTTCGATGGTGATTGCCCGCATCTCGTCGGGGGCGCGGCCGGAAGGGCGCATCTGCTTCAGTCTCCTGCAAGGTTTGACGCGCCACGTAGACGTAACGGTTGGAACGCGCCAGTGTCGGCGGGCGATCCGTGTAGAGTGGCCGCAGGGAGAACAGGGTATGCGTAGGCTTGCAATCATCGGACTTGGGGCGCTGGCATTGTCGGGCTGCGTGAAGCCGAGTGGTGGTCCCGGCCCGGGCAAGCCGATCCCGATCGAAGGCGATTCGATCCGCTACGAGACCGGTCCCTGCTATGGCCGCTGCCCGGTCTATGCCGTCACCGTGCGGCCCGACGGCACCGGCGTGTTCGAGGGCAAGCGCTTTACCGCGGCCACCGGCGAGAAGCCGTTCAAGCTGACCCGCGCGCAATATGATGCCTTCGCCGCGGCGCTGGCGCCCTACCGCCCGGAAAGCGGCGAGGTCCGCTATGCCCCCGGCCAGAAGAATTGCGAGCCGGCAGTCACCGACGCCTCCAGCGTCAACGTCACCTGGACCCGCGCGATCGGCGACAGCCAGGGGCTCTATTTCTATTATGGCTGCCGCTCGGAAAAGAACCGCCCGCTTGGCCAGGCACTCGGCGACGCAGTCGAGGGGCTGCCGATCCACGACCTGATCGGCGAGCGGCCCTGATTTTCAGGCCCACTTGCACCCCGGGGGGGGGGGGGGGGGGGGGGGGGGGGGGGGGGGGGGGGGGGGGGGGGGGGGGGGGGCCGGGGGGGGGGGGGGGGGGGGGGGGGGG
>NZ_JASATQ010000084.1:0-19002 GCF_038440415.1 Sphingomonas sp. OTU376
CCCCCGGGTCTCCCCGGGGTTTGACGGTTTTCCGATGCGCCGCGGCGAGCGCACGCCCGTCCGCGCGCACGATTTCTTTCCTCCCCACCTCGCCGCGAGCAATCTTCCGCCACTCCGCTTGCCGCTGCCACCGGTTACCCTATCTAGAGCGCTCCACCCGGCCTTGATCTTTGCGCGCCATTGGTGTCTCGCGGGCCCGAAACGACGATTAAGAGGCGATCCATGCGACAGCCCGCGGGCAAACTGCTTTTGTTCGGCGCCACCGGCGACCTTTCCCAGCGGATGCTGCTCCCCTCGCTCTACGGCCTGCATGCCGATGGGCTGCTGCCCGACGGCCTGACGATCACCTGCACCGCGCGCTCCGAATATGACGATGCCGGCTTCCGCGGCTTCGCCCGGGAATCGCTCGAGAAATTCCTGCCGGCCGACCGCAAGGATGACAGCGCTGTCGCCAGCTTCCTGGAGCGGGTCTTCTACCAGCGGCTCGATGCCTCGAAGACCGAGGGCTTCGCCGCGCTGGCCGAGAAGCTGGGCGACATCTCGGACGGGCTCGCCATCTTCCTGTCGACCGCGCCTTCGCTGTTCGGCCCGACGATCAAGGGGCTGCAATCGGCCGGACTGACCGGCGACAATGTCCGCATCGGGCTGGAAAAGCCGCTGGGCGTCGACCTCGCCTCCAGCCGGATCGTCAACGATATCGTTGCCGAAGCCTTCCCCGAGGACCGCACCTTCCGGATCGACCACTATCTCGGCAAGGAGACGGTGCAGAACATCCTGGCGCTGCGCTTCGGCAATTCGCTGTTCGAGCCGGTGTGGAACGCCCAGGGCATCGAGAACGTCCAGATCACCGTTTCCGAGACCGTCGGCCTCGAAGGCCGTGCGGGCTATTATGACGATGTCGGCGCGCTGCGCGACATGGTGCAGAACCACATGCTCCAGCTGCTCGCGCTGATCGCGATGGAGCCCCCTGCCCGCTTCGACGGCACTTCGGTGCGCGACGAGAAGGTGAAGGTGCTGCGCTCGCTCCGCCCGATCGCCGGGGCCGACGTGCCGAACCTGACCGTGACCGGCCAATATGGCGGCGGCGCGGTGAAGGGCGAGATCGTGCGCTCCTACGACACCGACCTGGAGAAGAGCTCGGACACCGAGACCTTCGTCGCGATCAAGGCGCATGTCGACAATTGGCGCTGGCACGGCGTGCCCTTCTACCTGCGCACCGGCAAGCGGCTGGCCGAGCGCCGCAGCGAGATCGTCATCACCTTCAAGCCGGTGCCGCACTCGATCTTCGAGGATCGCGGCGGCGCGCTGAAGCCCAATGTGCTGGTGATCCGCCTGCAGCCCGAGGAATATATCCAGCTGCTGGTGATGGCGAAGGAGCCGGGCCTCGACCGCGACGGCATCCACCTGAAGGAAGTGCCGCTGAACCTCAGCCTCGAGCATGAGTTCGCGGGCAGCCGCCGCCGCATCGCCTATGAGCGGCTGTTCCTCGACCTGATCGAGGGCGACCCCACGCTGTTCGTCCGCCGCGACGAGGTGGAGGCGCAATGGGCGTGGATCGATGCGATCCGCGAAGGCTGGAAGACCGGCAATGTGAAGCCCAAGCCCTATGCCTCGGGCAGCTGGGGCCCGAGCGCCGCGATCGCGCTGACCGAGCGCGACGGGGTGACGTGGAACGAGTAGGATTTTAGAGGACCGTCACCCTGAACTCGTTTCAGGGTCCAGCGCGCCACCGGCGACGGTTTCCCGAGTGGAGCCTTGGGTGCTGAAACAAGTTCAGCATGACAGTGATTTTTGGGCCAGGAATACCCACCTGAAACGCAAGGAACGAACATGACGACCGAAATCGAATGGTGGGACTATGAGAGCGCCGACGAGATGGCCGATGCCGTCGCCGGCGATATCGGCTTCATCATCGAGAGCGCGATCGATGCGCGCGGCGCGGCGGTGATCGCGCTGGCCGGGGGCAAGACCCCGCTGCCGATCTACGAGAAGCTCGCCAAGGCCAAGATCGACTGGAAGCGCGTGACGATCATCCCGGGCGACGATCGCATCGTGCCGCTGGGCGATCCGCTGTCGAACGTCACCGCGATCGGCAAGATCTTCATCCCCAAGGGCGCCCGCGTGCTCCCGCTCGTCTCGGACAAGGCACCCGACTACAAGGCGGCGGGCCGCTCGGCCGACGCGCTGCTCCAGGACGTGCACTGGCCGCTCGACCTGTGCCTGCTCGGCGTGGGCGGCGACGGGCACTGCGCCTCGATCTTCCCGGGCCCCGATTACGACGAAGCGCTGAACGGCCCCAAGGAGCGCCGCGCGCTGGGCGTGATGCCCGATCCGCTGCCGCCCGAGGCGCCGGTTGCCCGCGTGACGCTGAGCCGCGCCGCGATCGTCTCGGCCCGCGCGCTGATGATCGCGTTCACCGGCGAGGCGAAGAAGGGCGTGCTCGAGACCGCGATCGAACAGGGTGCCTCGTCGAGCTACCCGGTCGGTCGCGTGCTCGCCGATGTCGAGCTGCCGGTGGATATTCACTGGGCGAACTGAGGCTTGCCTGATCCCCGGTGAATGCCGGGGGCCAGGGTCACAAGCGACGCAGCCGAGAAACCCTGGGCCCCGGCTTTCGCCGGGGAACGGTAGTGTAAATGGAATGAGTATATGACCCTGCACCCCGAAATCGCCGCCGTCACCGACCGGGTGATCGAGCGCTCCAAGGCCAGGCGCCGCGCCTATCTCGCGCTGCTCGATGCCGAGCGCGAATCGGGGAACGACCGGCCGAAGCTCGGCTGCGCCAACCTCGCCCATGCCTATGCCGGCACCGACGAGCAGCGCGAGCAGATGAAGGCCGGGCGCTCGATGAACATCGGCATCGTCAGCGCCTATAACGACCTGCTCTCGGCGCATGCGGTCTATTATCGCTATCCCGAGCAGATGAAGATCTGGGCGCATGAGGCCGGTGCCACCGCGCAGGTGGCGGGCGGCGTGCCGGCGATGTGCGACGGCGTGACGCAGGGGTACCAGGGCATGGAGCTGTCGCTGTTCAGCCGCGACACGATCGCGCTGAGCACCGCGGTCGCCCTCTCCCACCGCACCTTCGAGGGCGCGGCGCTGCTCGGCATCTGCGACAAGATCGTGCCGGGGCTGCTGATGGGCGCGCTGCGCTTCGGCCACCTGCCGATGGTGCTGATCCCGGGCGGGCCGATGAAGTCGGGCCTGGCCAACAAGGAAAAGGCCAAGATCCGCGAGCTCTATGCGGAGGGCAAGGTGAGCCGCGACGAGCTGCTCGACGCCGAGATCGCGGCATACCATTCCAAGGGCACCTGCACCTTCTACGGCACCGCCAATTCGAACCAGATGATGATGGAGGCGATGGGCCTGCACATGCCGGGCGCCGCTTTCGCCAATCCGGGCACCAAGCTGCGCCAGGAGCTGACCCGCGCCGCGGTGCACCGCCTGACCGAGATCGGCTGGAACGGCGATGATTACCGCCCGATCGGGCATGTGGTGGATGAAAAGGCGATCGTGAACGCGGCGATCGTGCTGCTGGCGACCGGCGGCTCGACCAACCACCTGATCCATGTGCCGGCGTTCGCGCGGGCGGCGGGGATCACGATCGACTGGGACGATTTCGACCGGCTCTCGCGGATCGTGCCGCTGCTGACGCGGGTCTATCCGAACGGCTCGGCCGATGTGAACGGCTTCGAGGATGCCGGCGGGCCGAGCTTCGTGATCCGCGAGCTGCTCGGCGCCGGGCTGATGCATGGCGACACGCTGACCGTCGGCAAGGGCGGCATGGCGGATTATGGCCGCAAGCCCGAGATGGCCGGCGACACGCTGGTGTGGACCGAGCATGGCGAGAAGAGCGGCGACGACACGATCGTGCGCACCGCGTCCGATCCCTTCTCGAGCGAGGGCGGCTTCCGCATCCTCAAGGGCAATCTGGGCCGGGCGTGCATCAAGGTCTCGGCGGTCGAGCGCGAGCGCTGGACGATCGAGGCGCCGTGCCGGGTCTTCGCCGACCAGCTCGAAGTGCAGGAAGCGTTCAAGGCCGGCGAGCTGGAGCGCGACGTGATCGTGGTGGTCCGCTTCCAGGGCCCCAAGGCGAACGGCATGCCCGAGCTGCACAAGCTGACGCCGCCGCTGGGCGTGCTGCAGAACCGCGGCTTCAAGGTCGCGCTGGTCACCGACGGACGCATGTCGGGCGCGAGCGGCAAGGTGCCGTGCGCGATCCACCTCAGCCCCGAGGCGCTGGGCGGCGGCCCGATCGCCAAGCTGCGCGACGGCGACGTGGTGCGGCTGTGCGCCGAGAGCGGCGAGCTGAGCGCGCTGGTCGATGCGGCGGAATGGGAGGCGCGCGAGCATGTCGCCGCGCCGCCGCCGGCGATCGGCACCGGCCGCGAGCTGTTCGCGATGCTGCGCCACCACTGCGACGAAGCCGAAAAGGGCGCGTCGGCGATGCTGGCGGAAGCGGGACTGTAAGACCCGGACCGCACCCCGGCCACGGCCGGGGTGACGGTTATCCTTTACTTCTGCGTCGCACGCGGGAAGAAGGGCCCGGCCGGGTATGGCAACGTTGACAGACCCAGGCGGATGAGAGGATCAGGAGCCCGAATGGAAGTCGTCGCGGTCGATATCGGGGGCACGCATGCCCGCTTTGCCGTTGCCGAAGTAGCGGAGGGCCGCGTCGTCTCGATCAGCGAGCCGGTCACGCAGAAGGTCGCCGAGCACCCCAGCCTGCAGCTCGCCTGGCAGGCCTATGGCGAGGAACTCGGCCGGCCGCTGCCCAAGGCGGCGGCGCTGGCAGTGGCCTCCCCGGTGGGCGGCGAGATCATCAAGCTCACCAACAATCCCTGGATCATCCGCCCCGCGCTGATCCCCGACCGGCTGGGCGCCGACACCTGGACGGTGGTCAACGACTTCGAGGCGATCGGCCACGCCGTCGCGCAGATGGGCGACGAGCATTTCCTGCACCTGTGCGGGCCCGACCAGTCGCTGCCCGACAAGGGCTCGATCACCGTGTGCGGCCCGGGCACCGGCCTGGGCGTCGCGCAGGTGTTCCGTCACCGCGCCGGCTATGACGTGATCGCCACCGAGGGCGGGCATAGCGACTTCGCGCCGCTCGACCCGATCGAGGACGCGCTCGTGAAGCGGCTGCGCAAGATCTACAACCGCGTCTCCAAGGAGCGCGTGGTAGCCGGCCCGGCGATCGTCTCGCTCTACGAGACGCTGGCCGAGCTGGAAGGCAAGCCGGTAAACCGGCTCGACGACAAGGCGATCTGGGGCCTCGCGCTCGAAGGCAAGGACGAGCTGGCGGTGGCCGCGCTCGACCGCTTCTGCCTGAGCCTGGGCGCCGTCGCGGGCGACCTTGCGCTGAGCCACGGCCCCAAGGGCGTGGTGATTGCCGGCGGTCTGGGGTTGCGACTCAAGGACCATCTGTTGCAGTCGGGCTTCGGCCAGCGGTTCATCGCCAAGGGCCGGTTCCAGGGGCTGATGTCTTCCATTCCGGTGAAGCTCATCACGCACCCGCAGCCGGGCCTCTACGGCGCCGCCGCGGCATTCGCGCAGGAGCATGCCCTTTGAATATCGAAGCCATCATGAAGACCGCGCCGGTGATCCCGGTGCTCGTGATCGAAGACGCCGCCACGGCAAGGCCGCTGGCGGAAGCGCTGGTGAAGGGCGGCCTGCGCGTGCTCGAGGTGACCTTGCGCACCGAAGCGGCACTGGAAGCCATCGCCGAGATGAAGAAGGTCGAAGGCGCGATCGTCGGCGCCGGCACCGTGGTAAACACCGACCAGTTCGAGCAGGTGATGAAGGCCGATGCCGAATTCATCGTCTCGCCGGGCCTGACCGACCGCCTGGGCGACGCGATCACCCGCAGCGGCGTGCCGTACCTGCCTGGCGTCGCCAATGCCGGTGACATCATGCGCGGGCTCGACCTCGGCCTCACCCATTTCAAGTTCTTCCCGGCCGAGACCTCGGGTGGCCTGAAGGCCCTGAAGGCGCTCGCCGCGCCCTTCTACCAGTGCAAGTTCTGCCCGACCGGCGGCATCACGGCGGCGACCGCGCCGGAATGGTTGGGCTTCGACCCGATCCTGTGCGTCGGCGGCTCCTGGGTCACGCCCAAGGGCGCGAGCTACGAGCAGGTCGAGACGCTGGCACGCGAAGCGGCTTCGCTGGGGCGGTAAACAACCGTCATCCCGGCGAAAGCCGGGATCTCAGGCGGCTCTATTCCCGAATGTCGTCGAACAGATCGCGCCATTCGGGATTGGAGCGCTCGATCAAATCGATCTTCCATTCGCGCTTCCATTCCTTGAGCATCTTCTCGCGGCGGATCGGGTCGTCGATTGTGTCGTGGTGCTCTGCGAGGACGAGTAGCGTCAGGTTGTATCTGGCACAGAATTTGGAGCCTCTACCTTCGCGGTGTTGCTGGATGCGTTGCGCAAGCGACGCCGCGACTCCGATGTAGAGAACCCCGCGCGACTTGTTGGCCATGATATAGGTCCAGCCGGCCACCGCTCCCCTCCGTCGCCTGAGATCCCGGCTTTCGCCGGGATGACGATATCGTAGCTCTGACTGCGTGTCTGGGACGGAATGTCCCATTTCCGTTTCGCGTCGGCATCCCCAGATAGCCGCCATGGAAAAGACCGGCACGCCCTCCCCCCATGCCATACAAATGCGAGACGAGAAGCGGCGCGCGGCGGCGGAGATGGGGATCGACGATGCGTTCGTCTCCGAGCTGGTCGAGCGCTTCTATGCACGCATCCAGGCCGATCCGGTGCTGGGGCCGGTCTTTGGCGAGCGGATCACGGACTGGGCGCCGCATCTCGCCCAGATGAAGCGTTTCTGGCGCTCGATCCTGTTCAGCAGCGGCGAGTATCTGGGGCGGCCGATGCCGCTGCACCTGGCCATCCCCGGGCTCGACAAGCCGATGTTCGCGCGCTGGCTCGACCTGTTCGGCGCGACGCTGGCCGAGATCGGCGGCGGGGATGCCGCCGAGCATGTCCATGAGCGCGCGCGGATGATCGCGAACAGCTTCCTCAACGGCATCGCCATCCACCATCACGGCAAGATGGGCCTGGGACCTGGCGAAGGGTTCGCCTGAGCCCCGGATCAGGCTCCAGCGTCAGTTCTTGCCCGCCTTCGCCTCCGGACGCGCGGGCGGGCTGCTCGAGGCGGCAGCGCGCAGGGCATCGTCATACCAGGTCGAGAGATCGCGGTGCATCTGCGGCAGCGTTTCCGGGTTCAGATACACCATGTGCCCAGCATCATAATAAGTGAACCGAATGTTCTTCTGGAGCTGCTGGTCGAGCAGCATGTGGCTGACATCGAATTCGGCGCCGTAAAAGGGCGTGGCGAAATCATAATAGCCGTTGATAAACAGCACCTTGAGGTACGGATTGGTGCGCATCGTATAGGCGAGATCAACGGCACTGTCCGGTGCGAGATGGGTGCCGTCCCCCGGCGCGCGGTGCTTCCAGTCCCATTCGAATCCGGGGCCCCGCGCGCTCATGCGATAGGGCATGTCGGTCTTGTAGCCGAGCACGCGGGCCGCATAGTCCTGGAAGGTCGCGACAAAGGCGCCCGAGACCGCAGTCGACGAGGGATCATCCTCGGGACTGTCGGCATTGGCGTCGGTGACGTTCAGCAGATAGCGCGAATCGAGCCGGCCCACGGCGACACGGCGATCGCGCAGCAGCTCGGTCTGGAAGCGCGGCAGCGTGAGGCGCAGGTCGGCGCGCAGGATATAGGCCTCGCTGATGCCGGTATAAGCGGCCATCTTCGCCGCGACGGCGGCCTTTTCCTCGGGCGAGATCGTCGATCCCTTGGCCAGCGCGGCGGCATAGGCGCCGCTGGTGAAGGCACGGACCTCGTCGAGGAAGGCACGCAGATCGGCCGGGCGGTTCTGCAGACGGTTATGATACCAGGCCGTCGCCGCCATCGTCGGGAACAGCGTCAGGAAATTCTGGTCATAGCCCGGCTGGCGCACGCCATAGTTCATGATCGTCGAGAACTGGACGATGCCGTTGAGGCTGAGGCCCGCCGACTCCAGCTTCGCCGCGACCACCGGGTTGCGCAGCGTGCCATAGCTTTCGCCGAACAGGAATTTGGGCGAGGCCCAGCGGTTGAACTTGCTGGTGTAGCGCAGGATCGCGCGGGCAAAGCCGTCGGCGTCCTGGTCGACTCCCCAGAAATCCTTGCCGGTCTTGTCGCCGAGCGGCCGCGACCAGCCGGCCCCGATCGCATCGATGAACACCATGTCGGTCTTGTCTATCAGCGAATCGGGATTGGGGCCGAAGCCATAGGGCGCCGGGCGGATATATTCGGGATTGGCGGTGGTCACGCGGACCGGCGCGAAACTGCCCATGTGCAGCCAGATCGTCGGCGAGCCGGGACCGCCATTGTAGAAATAGGTGACCGGGCGCGGCCCCTTCGACCCGTCGCGGGTATAGGCGGTGTAGAAATAGGAGGCGGTCGGCTTGCCCTCGTCATCGCGGATGGTGAGCGTACCGGCGGTGGCGGTATAGGCGATGTTCTGGCCGCCGACCGTGACCGCACCGTGGCTGACCGCGCTGGCTTCCTCGACCGGCGGACGCGCCCATGCCGCCTCGGCCTCGGCCTTCATCTGCTCGCGATAGCCCTGCCCCTTTGCCGCCGGCTGCTCGGCCTTGTCCTGCGCCCAGACGGGAGCGGCAGTGGCGAGCAAAAGGCTAGTCAGGACAAGGCGGCGCATGCGGTGATTTCCCCGGTTTCGTGGCGATTGCGAAACAAGGTTCGCATGGGGTTGCGGGGGAGGCAAGCAGGGTTCCCCAACCCTCTCCCGCCTGCGGGAGAGGGAAAGGCGATCACATCTCGCCGCGTGCGCGGCGGATGGCGTACCACTTCTGGACGTTGGCGTTGTGCTGCTCGAGCGTGTCGGCGAACACATGGCCACCGGTGCCGTCGGCAACGAAATAGAGCGCCGAGGAGGTCGCCGGATCGAGCACCGCGTCGATGCTGGCGCGGCCCGGATTGGTGATCGGACCGATCGGCAGGCCGGTCTTCTCATAGGTGTTGTAGTCGTTCTTCGCGTGCACTTCGGAGAGCAAAGGACGACGGCCGAGCGGCTTGCCCCGGGTGATCGGGTAGATGAAGGTCGGGTCCGCCTGGAGCATCATGTTCTGACGCAGGCGGTTCGAATAGACCGCGGCAACCGTCTTGCGCTCCTCGGGCTTGCCGGTTTCCTTCTCGACGATCGCGGCCAGGTTGATCGCCTCTTCGGGGGTGTTGACCGCGATGCCCGGCTTGCGGGCCTCCCAAGCCCTGGCGAGATAGGTCGCCATCGCCTTCTGCATACGATCGAGCACCGACTGGCGGGTGTCGCCGCGATTATAGGCATAGCTGTCCGGCAGCACCGAGCCTTCGGCCGGCACCTGGATCTCACCGCTGAGCTGCGGCGCCTTCATCAGCGCCTCATAGACCAGGATCGAGGGCGTGCCCTCGGGGATCGTCACGAAGCGCTGGAGCGTCTTGCCGCCCTGCATCATCTTGAGGATGTCGGACTGGCTGAGATGCGCCGGCACGCGATATTCGCCCGCCTTGATCGGATCGCTGCTGCCCAGCACCTTGGCAAGGATCAGGAACTGGCGGGCCGAGCCGATCGCCCCGGCCTTTTCCAGCTCGGTCGCCGCGCGCGACAGGCTGGAGCCTTCGGGAATCAGGACCGAGACATTCTGCTTCGAAGGCCCCGCCCCGCCCCAGAGCTGGAGCACGGCCATGCCGAGCGCGACCAGCACCAGGATCGCGACCAGCAGCGCGCAGCCGCCCAGACGCCGCTTGCGCGGCTTCCGGACGGGCTGTGCGGCAGCTGCCGGCGCAGGCGTGTCTTCAGACAGCCTTCATCACCAGGCTGGCATTGGTGCCGCCAAAGCCGAACGAGTTGTTCAGCACGGCCTTCACCTTGCGTTCCTTGGCGACGTGCGGGACGAGATCGACGCCCGCGCAATTCTCGCTCGGATTGTCGAGGTTGAGCGTCGGCGGCACGATCTGGTCGCGCAGCGCCAGGATGCAGAAGATGCTCTCCACCGCGCCGGCACCGCCGAGCAGGTGGCCGATCGCCGACTTGGTCGAGCTCATCGACAGGCCGCCGATCGCGTCGCCGAACAGGCGGCGGACCGCACCGAGCTCGAGCTCGTCGCCGAGCGGCGTCGAGGTGCCATGGGCGTTGATGTAATCGATGTCCGA
This sequence comes from Sphingomonas sp. OTU376, assembly GCF_038440415.1. Lineage (NCBI taxonomy): Bacteria > Pseudomonadati > Pseudomonadota > Alphaproteobacteria > Sphingomonadales > Sphingomonadaceae > Sphingomonas > Sphingomonas sp. OTU376. Next base: position 10,213 of record NZ_JASATQ010000084.1, read on the forward strand.
CAGCGCCAGGCCCGACTTCTTCACCGCCATCTGCATCGAGCGGAACGCGCCCGAACCTTCCGGATGCGGCGCGGTGACGTGATAGGCGTCGCCCGACAGGCCATAGCCGACCACTTCGCAATAGATCTTCGCGCCGCGCGCCTTGGCGTGCTCATATTCCTCGAGCACCACCACGCCCGCGCCTTCGCCCATGACGAAGCCGTCGCGGCCCTGGTCCCAGGGGCGGCTGGCCTTGGTGGGATCGTCCCGGAAACCGGTGGAAAGCGCGCGGGCCTGGCCGAAGCCGGCGATGCCGATCGGGCAGACCGTGCTCTCGGCGCCGCCGGCGAGCATGATGTCGGCATCGTCCATCGCGATCATGCGCGCGGCGTCGCCGATCGAGTGGGCGCCGGTCGAGCAGGCGGTGACCACGGCGTGGTTCGGGCCCATCAGGCCGTACTTGATGCTGACCTGGCCCGAGATCAGGTTGATCAGGCGGCCATGGACGAAGTGCGGCGAGACGCGCTTCGGGCCCTTTTCGGCGAGCACGAGCGATTCGCTCTCGATGCCCGGCAGGCCGCCGATGCCCGAGCCGATCGAGCAGCCGGCGCGGAATCGGGTCGCCTCGTCCATGTCGAGCAGGCCGGCATCCTCGATCGCCTGGCCGGCGGCATCGATGCCGTAGATGATGAAGGGATCGACCTGACGCTGGATCTTGTGATCGACGCGCTTGCCGGGATCGAAGCCATATTCATGGTCCGGACCCTTCACTTCGCAGGCATAGTTGCTCTGGAAATCGGTCGCGTCGAAGCGCGTGATCGTGCCCGCGCCGGACTTGGCGGCGATGATATTCTTCCAGGCAGTCTCGACGTCCGCGCCCAGCGGGGTGACGAGGCCAAGGCCGGTGACGACTACACGGCGCATCCGATTTCTCCGTCAAACTTCATAATATCGCGCATGAAAGCGGCTTAAATGCCTGTTTTCACCGCCAAAACAAAACGGCTCCCCGCCCAACTCTTTTCGAGCCCGGGACGGGGAGCCGCTGGATTCTCAAGCTCGGCCCATAAGGGCACGATCGCCTGGAGGGCGATCAGCCCGCCTGGTGCTCGGAGATGTAGGAGACCGCGTCGCCGACGGTGCTGATCTTCTCAGCCGCGTCGTCGGGGATCTCGACACCGAATTCCTCTTCGAACGCCATCACCAGCTCGACGATGTCGAGGCTGTCGGCGCCCAGGTCATCAATGAAGCTCGCCGTCGGCGAAACGTCGCCTGCGTCGACACCGAGGTGATCGACGACGAGCGCAGTCACGCGGGTGGTGATCTCTTCCTGAGTGGCCATGGTCCCTGTTTTCCTTTGTAGCTAGGGGCTCAATATCGTTGGAACGCACCTAGATCGCACATGGTGCCGTTGCAAGAGGGTGCGCGCACCGGCTTCGACGTCAGGCTTCGGAAAACTGCCAGACCGAGTAGCGCACGGTGCTGAGAAACAGGAAATATTTGTTGAGAAGCGCGGCGTTGGCGCGCGTCTGCTTCGCTTCGTCGGTGACCGAGGCGATCACCAGCTGCTGCATTTCCTGGTTGGTAAGCGGGCGGTTGCGGGCGTCTTCGGGCAGCGCGTCGAACTGCGATTCCAGCTCGCCGACGTTGAAACCCTGCGCCGAAACGAAGGTTTCCGCGATCGGCAGGCCGAGCTTGGCGAGCGTGTAGACCCGGGCGGCTTCCAGCGCCGCATCGGACCATTTGTTCGCGTCCGCGCATTCCTTCGCGGCGATAGAAATGCCGCTGCCCACCGCTGCATCATAGGTAGGGCGCACGGCGACGCCCTCCCCCATGTTGCGCGTGACATCGCCGGAGATCTGCGCCTGGAGCGCGGGCTTCAGCTTGCCGATCACGCAATCGATGGTGGCGAGGTCGGCGGCATGTGCCGGGGCCGCGAAGGCTATGGCCGCAAGGGCCGCGAATCCGAAAATACGCATAGAATTCAAACTCCAGCCCCCGGACACGGTTTACAGCATCGCCATGCCGCCGTTCACATGCAAGGTCTGACCGGTGACATAGCCGGCTTCCTTGCTTGCGAGATAGACGACGGCAGCGCCGATATCCTCGCCGGTACCGAGATCGCCCGCCGGAATGCGGGTGAGCAGCGCGGTCTTCTGCGCTTCGGGCAGCACGTCGGTCATCGCCGAGCGGATGAAGCCCGGGGCGACGCAATTCACCGTGATGTTGCGGCTGGCGAGCTCCTGGGCGACCGCCTTGGACATGCCGACCAGGCCGGCCTTGGAGGCGGCATAGTTGGCCTGGCCCGGGTTGCCGGTCGCGCCAACGACGGAGGTGATCGAGATCACCCGGCCGAATCGGGCCTTCATCATCGGCTTGGCGGCGGCGCGGATCAGGCGGAAGGCGGCCTCGAGGTTGACCGAGATCACCTGATCCCACTCCTCGTCCTTCATCCGCATGGTGAGGTTGTCGCGGGTGACGCCGGCGTTGTTGACGAGGATATCGAGCTTGCCGAGCGCTTCCACCGCCTGGGGCACCAACGCATCGACCTGCGCCGCGTCGGACAGGTTGCAGGGCAGCGCGACATGGTCGCCGCCGAGCTCGGCGCGGAACGCCTCGAGCTTCTCGACATTGCTGCCGGACACGGCGAGCCGCGCACCCTGCGCGGCCAGCGCCTTGGCGATCGCCGAGCCGATACCGCCCGAAGCGCCAGTGACGAGTGCGGTCATGCCAGTGAGGTCGAACATTTGATTCTCCTACTCCGCCGTCCCGTCGAAAGCCGGGATGACGGCCAAAATTACAGGCTCTTCGCCAGCGCTTCGATGTCGTCCATCGTCACCACGCTGACCGGGGTTGCATCCGGCGTGATGCGCTTGACCATGCCGCCCAGCACCTTGCCGCCGAACTCGACATAGTCGGTCACGCCCGCCGCGAACATCGCCAGCACCGATTCGCGCCAACGGACCATGCCGGTGACCTGCTCGACGAGCAGCGCGCGGATCGCGTCGGGGTCGGCGGCCGGGGCAGCGGTGACATTGGCATAGACCGGCACCAGCGGCGCCTGGAGCGTCACGGCGGCGAGCGCTTCGGCCATCGCATCGGCAGCAGGCTGCATCAGCGGGCAGTGGAAGGGCGCGGAGACCGGCAGGAGCAGCGCGCGCTTGGCGCCCATTTCCTTGGCGATCGGCAGCGCCCGCTCGATCGCCTCGCGGTGGCCCGAGATCACCACCTGCGACGGATCATTGTCGTTGGCGACGGTGCAGACCTGGCTCTCGGCCGCGGCGTCGGCGATCGCCTGGGCCTTCTCGCGGTCTGCGCCGAGAATCGCGGCCATCGCGCCGACACCAACGGGCACCGCCGCCTGCATCGCGTCGCCGCGGATGCGCAGCAGCTTCGCCGTGGTGGCGAGATCGAAGGCACCGGCGGCGCAGAGCGCGGTATATTCGCCGAGGCTGTGGCCGGCGACGAAATCGGCCTTGTCGGCCAGACGAATGCCGCCTTCCTTCTCGAGCACGCGCAGCACCGCGATGGCATTGGCCATGATCGCCGGCTGGGCATTGGCGGTGAGAGTCAGTTCGTCCTCGGGGCCTTCGCTCATCAACTTGAAGAGATTCTGGCCCAGCGCGTCATCGACTTCCTGGAAGACTTCGCGGGCGGTGGCGCTTGCTTCGGCAAGGGCCTTGCCCATGCCGACGGCCTGGCTGCCCTGGCCGGGGAAGATGAAGGCGCGCATGTGTCTCTCCTGTCAGCGGCTGCGTGCGATTGGGGCCGCGCGTTAGGCCTGCACCATCCGCGAGGCAAGCGCCAAGCTGAACGGACCGGACAGGATTGCGAAACATTGCGACCATTTCGCAATGCCGGAGACAAACGTCTGCGACACGCCATCCCCAGATTGCCCTCAACGCCGAAACAACCCGGCGCCAGTAGAACGAAAGAGGAGCGCAATCATGAAGAAGTTCATTCTCGCCGCCGTCGCCATGTCGATGGTCGCCACGCCGGTGCTCGCCGCTGCCCCGCAGCAGCATGGCCGCCCGCCGGCGCACCAGGTGGTCACCAAGAAGAAGGTGGTCGTCACCAAGCAGGCCTATCGCAGCAACTGGCGCAAGGGCGAGCGCTTCGACAGCCGTCAGGCGCGCAACTACCGCGAGATCGACTATCGCAAGTATCGCGGCCTGAAGGCCCCGCCGCGCGGCTATCGCTATGTCCAGTCGGGCAACGACGCGGTGCTGGTCGGAATCACCTCGGGCATCATCGCCGCGGTGATCGCGGGCGCGATCCGCTAAGCAAAACGCCGAAAGCGTTCATGAAACGGCAGGGCCATGCCCTGCCGTTTTACATCTGCAACACGAATCCGACTCCTCGTTTCGCTAGCGTTAGTGTTATGGTTAACGCGTTCGACTGGGAGGAGTGCAGGATGTTCCGGGCAACCCTTACGGCCCTTTCCGTGGCCATGCTCATGCCGTTCGCCGCACAGGCCCAGCCGACGCCACGGGACCGCGACGATCCCGCCCTCGCTCCGGATTTCGAAGGCCAGGTCGCCTATTTCGGCAACTATACCGGCAAGACCTCGGTCACCGCAGATCTGCGCCGGCGCGAGCAGACCCCCTGCCCCTATCCCGACCAGCGCTGCTACCAGCAGGTCGTCGGCGGTGGCGTGAAGGTGGTGCTCAGCTTCGATGGCGAGCATATCACCGGCTTCTACTATTCGGTCGGCGGGTTCGAAGGCCCCAATGGACTGCGCGAAGGCACGCTGATCGGCCGGCGCACCCCGGTGGGCTGCGAGCTCTACGAGGCGGACGGCACGATGTGGCAGGCGACGACCTGCGGCAGCAAGGGATTCCAGGGCCAGATCGTCTCGGTGCGCGGCATCCCCAAACAGTCGGAGGTGACCTTTTCCACCGTCGGCATGTTCGTGCGCGACACCGGCTGGATCACCCGGCTGGGCGAGGAAGAGGCCCGCCGCGACCGGCGGATCAACTGGCTGACCCAGAAGCTGGACGGCCCGGGCGGCGCGGAAGGCCGTTTTCGCGCCGCGATCGAACTCGACAGCTATTCGCGCCACTTTCGCGGCATCGACATGGGACGGGTTTCGGAGCCCGTGCAGTCAGGCAAGCGCAAGAAGAACCGCGAATGGTATCTCGACAGCAGCTATAGCCGGCCTGACGGCAGCACCGGGAATATCCGCGGCGTGATCTACAATGAGCGGCTGCGCTGCCTCCAATGGGACGATGATCCCTGCGGCCCGATCCACCCGCCGGCGGATTTTCCCAAGCCGAGGCTCGACGATGACGGCGGCTGGCTTTCGCGAAGCCCGGCCCCGATCGTGCCCAGCGACACGCGCCCCGCGCCGCGGCCACGTGGGAATGGGGATCGCTACTAGGCTTGCCAGCAGCCCCGCCCTGAGCTAAGGGCCCGCCTTCGTTCGAGTGGGGACGCGATTCCCGCTCGCGCGACCATTGAATTGAGACGACAGCCGGAGGGGCGTCACACGGGGTGGCGTCAGCGATCGGCCAACAGTGAGAAAGACGCATGGCTCTTTACGAGCACGTGTTCCTTGCGCGCCAGGATCTGGCACAGGCGCAGGTGGACGCTCTGGCGGAAGCCGCCACCAAGATCATCGAGGACAACAACGGCAAGGTCGTGAAGACCGAGACCTGGGGTCTTCGTTCGCTTGCCTATCGTATCGCGAAGAACCGCAAGGCGCACTACGTGATGCTCGAAATCGACGCCCCGGCGGGTGTCGTCGCCGAGCTCGAGCGCCAGACGCAGATCAACGAAGACGTGATCCGCTACATGACCGTCAAGGTCGATGAGCTGGAGCAGGGTCCGAGCGTGATGATGCGCAAGGGTGACCGCGAGCGTGGCCGTGGCCGTCGCGATCGCGACGAAGCCGGCGGCAACACCGGTTTCGGCGGCGAATAAGGAGATATAGACCATGGCACGCCCGTTTTTCCGCCGCCGCAAAAGCTGCCCCTTCTCCGCGAAGGACGCTCCCCGGATCGATTACAAGGACGTCCGTCTGCTGCAGGGCTTTGTCTCTGAGCGCGGCAAGATCGTCCCGTCGCGCATCACCTCGGTGAGCGCCAAGAAGCAGCGCGAGCTGGCCCAGGCCATCAAGCGCGCCCGTCACCTGGGCCTGCTGCCCTACATCGTTAAGTAAGGGAGGCTCGACCCATGGAAGTCATTCTGCTTGAGCGCGTCGAGAAGCTCGGCGCCATCGGCGACGTGGTGAAGGTCAAGGACGGGTTCGCCCGCAACTACCTGCTCCCGAACAAGAAGGCGCTCCGCTCGAACGCCGCCAACCGCAAGGTCTTCGAGGCCAACCGCGCGCGCATCGAGGCCGACAACGCCGCTCGCCGCACCGACGCCGAGAAGGAAGCCGGCACGTTCAACGACGTGTCCGTCACCCTGATCCGTCAGGCTTCGAACACCGGCCAGCTTTATGGTTCGGTTGCTGTGCGTGACCTGGTCGAAGCGCTTGTCGCCGACGGCCACAAGATCACCAAGTCGCAGGTCGTCCTCGACAAGCCGATCAAGGCGATCGGTGTGTACGAAGTGCGCGTGCAGCTGCACCCGGAAGTGTCTGTGACCGTCAAGGTCAACGTTGCACGTTCGCCGGAAGAGGCCGACATGCAGGCGCAGGGCGTCGACGTGATGGCTCAGATGTTCGAGGAAGGCCGTGACACCACGGGCTTCGTCGAGGATTATGATCCCAACGCCGAGCCGGGCGCGACCGCCGAGGTCCGCGAGGAAGCTCCGGCCGCCGACGAAGGCGAGACCGCCGAGGGCTGAGCCCTTCGCAACGGTTAAGTGAAAGGGCCGCTCCGGGATACCGGGGCGGCCCTTTTCTTGTGCGACCCTCCGGGGGAATTGGGGGAGGGATTCGAAACTTCAGGCTATTCGCAGCCGAAACCAAGTAAATCGCGGCTCCCCGCCAGCATCGGGGAGGAAAACCGGCCCGATCAGGGGCAGGATACACAGGCGCCGATCACCGCCGCGAGCGGGATGAGGGCCAATACCACTGGCAGAACCTTGTTCATCGCAACCCGAACCTTTGTTGTCGCTCGGAGTATGAAACGAGCCCAGTCGAGCAAGGTTGCAGCGCGCGTTAATCTTTTGTTCGGAGACCATTCATCCCGCCCTGCTCTATAGGCGGGCGATGCTGCCGTTCCTGCCCCTCGCTCTGACGCTCGCTACGCCCGCGCCCGCCCCGCTCCAGGCCGGACTGGAAGCCGCGGTGCTCGCCGAGATCAACTTCGCGCGCACCCGCCCCCGCGACTATGCCGAGCGGCTCCGCGAATATCGGAAGTACTTCAAGGGCAAGATCGTCTGGTATCCCGGCAACCCCGACGGGCTGCGCACCGAGGAAGGCGTACGCGCCGTGGACGAGGCGATCCGCTTCCTCGAGCGCCAGGCGCCGCTGGAGCCGATCGCACATGCCCCGCTGCTCGCCCGCGCCGCGCGCGACCATGTCCGCGAACAGGGACCGCGCGGCGGCACCGGCCATTATTCCGCCGACGGCGCCGATCCGCGCGACCGGGTGCAGAAGCGCGGCGGCGGCCCCTATGTGGCGGAAGTCATCACCTATGGCCCGCCCAGTGCCCGCGAGGTGGTCCGCCAGTTGATCGTCGACGACGCCGTGCCGGGGCGCGGGCACCGCAAGACGCTCTACGCCGCCGAGATGCGCTATGCCGGCGTCGCCTGCGGCCCGCATAATGGCTACCGGATGATGTGCGTCGCCGACCTGGGCCGCAAGCCGGACGGCCAGCCCTGACCGCGGAGTAACAAGCGGCACCGCAGAGAAACCCTGGGCCCCGGCTTTCGCCGGGGAACTGCCAGATCAACCGCCGCCCCCCCCCTAAGGTTAACTCCCGAATATCCGCTTGCCTTCTCAGCCGGTTAAGCGGAATGCGCTACCGGTGACACAACGGACGGGCGCGGGGCCCGGACCGGCTCCGGGGGGAGCTCTACGTGACTGCCAAGGGCCGACTGACCGCCGCGCTGGGCGCGTGCGCCATGTTCTTCGCCGGCGCCACCGCCCAGGCGGGCGAGCGCGCCACCACCGTCTCGAGGCTCGAGCGCGACGTGCTCACCGAGATCAACTATGCCCGCCAGCATCCGCAGGACTATGCCGAGACGCTGCGCGACTATCGCCGCTATTTCGACGGCCGCGTGCTGTTCCTGCCCGGCGATCCCAATGGCGTGATCACCAATGAAGGGCTCGACGCGGTGGACGAGGCGATCGACTTCCTCGAGCGCCAGGAGCCCCTGCCCCCGCTCAGCCGCGGCGACCTGCTGGTGCTCGCCGCGCAGGACCATGCCGACGACCAGGGGATGAGCGGCGCGAGCGGCCATGTCTCGCGCAACGGGATGAGCCCGGGCGACCGGGTGAAGCGGCGCGGCGGCGACATCTATGTCGGCGAAGGCATCTGGTATGGCAGCGGCGATGCCGGCGCGGTGGTGCGCAGCCTGATCGTCGACGACGGCGTGCGCTCGCGCGGGCACCGGGCGCTGCTGTTCCAGGCGGACTTCCGCTTCGCCGGCGTCGGCTGCGGCACGCATCGCCGCTTCGGCAATATCTGCGTGGTCGATTTCAGCGGCACCGCCGACGGCTCGCCGGTGGTGCCGGGCTGGGCCAAGGCGCGCGGCGGGCAGGTGTTCCGGATGCGGGATACCACCAAGCGCTGAGGGCGCAGCTGCCGACATCCGTGACGCTCCCCGGCGAAAGCCGGGGCCCAGGGTCACGAGCGGAACGGCAGAGAAACCCTGGGCCCCCGCCGGCGGCCGGGGCCAAACGGTGTTTGGAGGGAGCCC
>NZ_JASATQ010000085.1:0-18754 GCF_038440415.1 Sphingomonas sp. OTU376
CCCCCACCGGCCCTTGGGGGCGGGGGGGGGGGCCGGTCGCCGCGCCCCCCCCCCGTTCGTCGGCGCCCATTTCCGGCGCCATCAGCCCTGAACCAGCTTCTTGCGAACGAGGTCGAAGACCACCGCGCAATGCTTGCCCGTCAGGCTCCCCAGATGGGCGCCCGTCGAGGGCTGGGTGCTGGTGCCGTGGAGCTGCAGCACATGCTCGGCCGCCTCTTCGCGACCCAGGCCTGCTTCCTCGATCGCCCAGCGCGTGACCTTCGCGATCGTCGCCGACGGTGCGAAATCGAACTCGAAGGTCTTGTGGCCGTAATGGACCGAGACGTGGACCTTGCGGCAACGGTGGGCATGGAAGACCGGATGGTCATGGCCATGGAGCGGATGATGATGCTCCAGCGGCTCGTCGCAATCCTCCTTGAAGATCAGAAGCTCGGCGACGTCGATGCCGCGCTCCTTCTCAAGGAAGCGGATCAGGTCGGAGACGATCGGGGTCTCACCGATGTCGATGCGATCGGCGGCGTCAGCCTCGATCGCGAGAAAAATAACGCTCTTCATGTCTTTGCAATTCCCATTCAGTCGGTCGGCAGGGTGCCTCCCTCAAGCTTGGGATCGGGCGGGAACGGCGAATCCGGAAAGACGCGCGCCAGATTTTTTTTGGAGGAAATCGCACCGGCATCAAACTGGCTTGCCCGCCAGCTGCGTGGAAGCTCAGCTGCTCAGGGCGCGGAGCAGATGAAGAGATAGGCGCATCGCGGACAGCGGAAATCGCTGACCGTCGGGGGATAAAGACCTTGGCGAATCTCGGTCACCGCAGCCTCGCAGTCCGCGACACGAGGCACGTATTTTCGAGACGTCTGAGTGACGATGAGGGGTTCGTAGCTCAACAGATAATGGTTCTCGATACGGCCGGCGGCTCCGAACGTCTCCTCCACCGCTTTGATGAGCATGGTGGCCGAGAGTTTGTCCGCATCCGTACTGCCCTGGCGCCCGGACCGGATCGTCTTGACCACACTGAAACCATTTTCGCTGACAATGCGATCGACCGCGACGCTGATCGTCTCCCCGGCGACGACCGTGGTAAGGTGGCCTGCCTGTGTGGCCGCGCCCGCTGCCGGCTCATGCAGACGATCGAGCATCGACACGGTGAGGCGGCGATAGGCTGGGCCAAACGGATGATCGTCGAGTTCGCTCGCAGCCCATGCGGCGTCAAAGACAGCAACCGCCTCTTCGCGATCGTAGAGGACGCCGGGATCGAGATTCCGCACATAGGCAAGCACGCTTTGCAGACAGCCATGTGCATCGAGATAGGCTCCGCCGCGGCCGCGACGCGAGAGTGCCAGAACGCGCTCATAGAGAAAGCGCCGAGCGCACGACTTGTAGTTCTCCAGGTCCTTCGCACTGAGTTCGTCGGGGGCGGAAGGAACCAGGATCGGCGGGTAGGATGCCGGTGGCCGGGTTCGTTGCACGCCAGAGATGGCGTGTCCGGTCGCGACCGGAAGCCGATCGAGAAATTTCGACGGGTTCGAGTTTCGCCCGCCTCGACGAGACGGCCGATAGAGGCGCAGATGCGCCTTGGCGCGCGACATGGCGACGAAGAGTATGCACTCCTCTTCCGCCTCGTGCGCGTCTTCGTCCTCGACACCGACCATCCCGATCGGCGGGGGGCAGGCTGGTGGACGGTTGGCGGATGGCATTGCTCCCGCGGACACGCCGGGAAGATGAACCGCTTCGAACTCAAGCCCCTTCGAGGCATGAATCGTCATCAGCCTTACGCCCTCGAGCCCGTCGAGTTCGGCAGGCAGATGTCTGAGCTCGCGCTCGTCCGCGAGGAGGATCATGTGGCGCACACGGTCCAGCGCGCGCCGGATCGGCATGCTCGAACCGCTCAATGGCATCGCGCGAAGCGAGTCCAGCAGTTGACGCACCGCCACCCGGCGCAAATCGTCTGACGGGGCGGCACCTGCCAAGGCGGTTCGGAGATAGCCACTCGTGTCGAACAGATAGCGGCTCAGCGCGAACCAGGGTGTAGCGCCTCGATCCAGCCCTTCCATGTGCGCCGCCAGAAGATGCAGGCCGTCGCGCCCTTGCTTGGAAAGGCCTGGAATCGCTGCCACGGCGCCAAGCAGATCGAGCAGACGTACTTTTCCTTCTCGCGCTCTTCGCAGCACGATCAGCACGTCTTCCAGTGGCACCGCATATTCGGGAAGCCCGGCGACGCGAACGAGGCCGGTGCCCGGATCATCGACTACGAGCGAGAGCAGAGAGAGCAGGTCCCGGACTTCCGATCGATTAAACAACGGGCCGAGATAGAGCACCGGCACGCCGCGCGCTTCGAGTTCGTTCGCGGCAGCGGCGAGAGCTCCGTTGCTCCGCGCGAGCACAGTCTGCGATCGCAGAGGCACGCCATTGGCCTCGAGTTCCCGGATCGATCCCGCGAGCGTGTCCATCTCTTCCACTTCGTCCGAGCCGACGAAGATGGCCGGGGCATGTCCGTTAGCTCCCTTTGCCGCACCGAGTGCAGCCGGACCTGCATAGCCGCTGACGCTCATGCTTGCGCCAAAGGCGGTGTAGAGTTTCACGATCTCGTCGGACGAGCGGTAATTCTGTTCGAGGCCATCGCGGCGGCCTGTCGAATAGTCCTGTTCAAAACGTGCGATGTTCGCCGCCGAGGCGCCGCGGAAGCGATAGATGGATTGTCGGGCATCGCCGACGACCCACAGACTGTTTCCGTCCCCCACGATCTCGCGCACCAACATGGCGCTCGCACGGTTCACGTCCTGGTATTCGTCAACCAGCACATGCGCGAAACGGTCTCGCATCAGATCCCGAAAGTCGTGATCCTGCCGCATCATGAGCGTTGGGGCCATGATGAGGTCGCCATAGTCCAGCGCTCCCAGCGTGGTCAGCTGACGCTGGTAATGGTCATAGACGATGGCGACTTCTCGCGCCTTCTCCGCAGCCAGGATCTCTTCGGGAGCCGTGGCATCGCGGCGCATCTGCTCGGCGGCGGCCATATACTGTTCGGGCGTCCACAACTCGTCCTTGGCGCGCGCGATCCCCCGCAAGATGTCGCGGAGCGCCAGCGCCGGCTCGAACAGGTTGAGATAGTGCCGCAGATCCAGTGCTGGCAGCGCCTCTTCCAGCATCGCCACGCTCTCGGTCGCGTCCACAACCCTTGGGTCGTCCGAAACGCCGAAGAGGGCATGATGCTTGCGGATGGTGTCGAGGCCGAATGCGTGGAACGTGCCCGTCCAGATGTTGATCGCGGCAGTACCGGAAGCGCGTTCGACACGTTCCGCAAGTTCGCGCGCCGCCTTCTTAGAAAAGGTGAGCGCGAGAATTCGGTCCGCTGGCACGCCCTCCTCGAGCAGAGACAGGACACGCGCCGTGAGTGTCTTCGTCTTGCCGGTGCCTGGCCCGGCTCGCACCAAAAAGGGCGTACCGCGATGGTCAACCGCGCGCTGCTGCGACTCATTGCAGTCGGTTTCGGGGCTGACCGGGTCCGCTGGCGCCTGGGCCAAATCCGGCAGCAGCAGGCCATCGGCGAGTTGCTGCAGCGTCGTTTCATACCGGACCCAGTATTGGGACGCTATGCGGGTCGCGGTCAGCCCGTCGTTGAAAAGCGCACGCGCAAGCGGTCGCGGCAACACGAGTTCGCGGGCGAAGCTGTTCGCCTGCCCCTCTCGCCGCTCCTTGATCCCGTAGGTCTCGATCCGCTGGCTGGGATCGCCACCATTGGCCGCCGATCTCGGATAGCAGCCTCTTTCGGTTCCCTGATGGACCTGAAAGTGGCCAATCTCGTGGGCGACGACTTCCGCCTGCTCCGCTTCGGACAGATCATTGCGAACGAGAATATGGCCGAAGTCGCGGCACAGGATGCCGTGCGAGCCTTCAAGCTCCTCGTCGTCAGGTGCGACTCGCCTGATCTTGAGGCCTAGATGCGTCGCCGCTCCTTCCACTACCTGTGTGGCCGTCAAGGTGTCGGCAAGCCCGGCGGCTTGCCGGAGAGCATGGGCCTGCGCCCGAATGGCCGCGAACTGGTCCATTCAGGCCGCGAGATGAGACAGCCAGAACTGCTTGTCCTCGTCACTGAGATCGGATTTTCGGATCACGTCGGCAAAGTTCGACTTCCCGCCCTTGACCCGACCGGATGGCGCGAAATAGTCGCCGGCTCCCGCGGTCGAAAGCGCTGGGGAATTCAGATAGCTCCAGACTTGTGCCGGCTGCGCGTCGAGCGCCTCGGCGAGATACGCGATCAGCTTTCCCGGAATCGTGGTGACTTCGACAAACCCTTTGACGATCTTGCGCAGTATCGCGGTGTCGATACGGCATTTGTCCGCCACCGCTTTCCACTCCCCCGGCGTATTCGGCAGCGAGCTTTCCGGTTCCGTCTGGGCCGTTGCCCAGAACCGGTCCAGCAATGCCGCGTGACCCGACACAGTCTGTCCGACGACCGGCATGTCGTCCGCCAGATCGCTGCCTTCGTTCGCAAGCCACTCGGCGGCGAACGCAAGGATTTCCTTCCGGAACTCCGGATGCCGGTTCGCCAACTCCGCTACGCGATCCGCGCTCGCTCCATCCTCGAGCTCCTCATGCAAAGACACGAGAACCTCGTCGAGCGCCTCCGTTTCATAGTCCTTGCTCATGGCTTCACACTATTAACGCGCGGCTTGCGCGCGCCCTTCCCTTGACCGAGCGCCTTCTGGCGCGCGCTTGAAATCAGATGACGGATGTTGCGATCGGTGCAGCGCATCTGCTCGGCCGCATCCTTCTCCGTGAGACCGAGCTGATGGACGTAATAGATCGCCAATCGCTCTTTCTCGTTCAGATATTCCATCACATCGGCGAGCATCGCCTTCGCCTCGGCGAGCGGCATCGATCCGTCGAACGTATGACCCAGAAGGTCCGCGGTCTCCTCGCCGGTCAATCCTGAGCCCGGGGAGACCAAATCTTCGCGGGACACCTCGGTATCCGCGCGCAGCCTCACCTTCGCGATCGCAGTCAGGTAGAGCCGCTCGGCGCCCAGCTTGAAACTCATCTCGAAGATGTCGAGCTTGTCCTTGGCGAGCAGTTCCAGCGCCTTGTCCTTGACGAGCTCATCGACGCGCTCGCGGTTCACTTCTGACATGCTGCGGATCATGGGCTCACCGAACCGCTGGAGCCTGGCGAAGAAAGCCAGAATCAGCCTGTCGTGCTCTGGCGTGCTGCGGTTCGGGCGAAAATTCCGCATCAGGTAGACCAGCGTCTGCGGCCTCAACTTGCCTTCGAGCGCGAGCGCGTAGACCTTCTCCATCGGCCATTCGAGGACCGCCGCGATCTCGGCCTCGACCGCCGCTGGACGGACGTACGGTTCCCCTTTGCTGTTCGTTCCGGTGAGCGGCTTCACAGCGCCCCCTCCTGTTATTTCAGTCATTGCGGACTGTTGATCGGCCGAACTCGATAAATCCGGAAAAGAAAAATTTCGACCATTTCGCGTTTTCATCACGGGCACCGTGACTGAGAAATCCACCGTATCGGACCTATTTTGGCGCTCCCTTCGAAGGGGAGGATGCTAAGTCTTGAAGTGCCATGAGCGGGAACATCGGAGCGGACCGGCGGCAATTGCGAGGTCTGGCGGTGTTACGCAACTTCCACTTGTGCCAGCAAAAGGTCGGATCTGGATAGCGGGCCGCGAGCCCGTTCATCCAATTAGAGGCCTTCCAAATGCCATGTTCACTTCGCCCGGTTGCCTGAACGAACGGCAGCTTCAGGGGCGATCCGCAGACTGATTGAATGGCTGGGACTAGGGCGCTTTGCCGCCTGTCGTCTTCTGCCGCCGAAAAATTGGACCGCAACGGCTGAGAATGGGTGGAAAGCGTTTGTCAGTCCACGCACTGGGCCAGCCGCGCGCTATTCCCCACCATGGTGAGCCGCCCTAATGGTGGCGATGAACCTTCACCGTAACCGTTCTGGTCTCCGCGACCGCATTTGCGATCATCGCCGCGAGAGCCTCCTCCGCCCGTTCGCGTCGAGGCGCTTCCTTTGACGCCAGATCCTGCCGGATCCATTGCGGCGCCTGTCGCAGAACTTGGGTCAGGATTTCAGTCAGATCAGCGGTGTCGGCCATGAAGTGGAAAATGCACCTCCCGTCGAAGCGCATCAAGTGTCCGCGCAATTCACTGCTCTCCTTACTGGTTCTCTAACCCGATCTGTCGGCAAGCCAAAATTCCAAGAGCGATCGACGAGTGTCGGCAAAGCGCCCCAACATCGGTCGTAGTTCGCCGCTTAGCTCGAACCTGAAATCGAACGTTCGTTCATCCCTCGATGATACTGAGGATTGGGCAGTTCTCCACATTGGAGCTGGGCGACGCCTTCAGCCGCTTTGTTCTGATGCGGGAGAAGCAGTCTTCCCGCGTGCGAGCCGGGGCATCGCCGTGGCCAGGACGGCAAAGTCGCGAGCCGAACGGGACAACGGCCTGTAGATCGTACCACCGCAACGCGGGTGGGCGGCCACTAGCGGACCCCGAAAGCCATTCTGACGATGCTGAGAAGCGCATGGGTGGAAACCAATAGCAATGGGGCGGTGGCGAACGCTCAAAGCATAGGCGGCGCCGGCGATTCATCGGCGACCTAGGCCTGCCGGAATGAGCACGGCACCTCAGGATCAAGCCAATGCTCGGAAACCTGCGGGACGAATATTGCCAGGCCTAGACAAGCGGACGCAACTGTTGGAAACATAATGCGAGATCCGGAACCCGAATGCTCTGGAGTCCGTTTTGCCGCCGCCCCCTGTCAAAATATTTCGCTATTCGACCGCCGACATTGCGTCGGTAGACCGCTTTGATGCCTGGCGGAGCGGCTGGGCAGGCATGGGCAACTTGTTCGAGACAGAGCCCCTCGAGGCGTTCCGGGTCTCCAGCGAATTCGTGCAGCTGGGCGAGATCGGCTTTATGTACACCGACATCGCCTCGCAGCGCTGGAAGCGGAACAAGCGCCTCGTCGATCAGGGACGGGACACCATGGCGGTCGTCGTGAATCTTGACGGCAAGGCCGCCGGCATCGCCGGTAGAAGCGACTGGGTGCAGATGCCTGGCGCCACGGTGATTGTCGATCATAGCCAGACGTCTCTGCATGATTCGGCAGGAGGCCGAAGCATTGGTTTTTCAGTCCCGCGGCATCTGGCGATCCAAGCCGGGCTCGATGTGGCCAGCCTGCACGGGATGGTTCTGAGCCCGGTCGAAAGCATGATGCTCACTTCGCACATGCTCCAGGTGCGGGACGCCCTCCCACGCTTTTCGGAAGAAGACGCGCCGCGCCTTGGGCAGTCGATGCTGGACTTGCTGGTACTGGCACTCAAGGCGGCGGAGCGTAGTGACACGCGGGGCTTCCGCGAGGATCCGGCGACGTTACTGATCCGTGCGCGACAGGAGATTCAGTCCAATCTCGGGTCGCCAGGGCTGACGGCGGCCAAACTTTGTCGCAGGCTGGGCATCTCTCGGAGCACGCTGCACCGCCTGTTCGAAAAGAGCGGTGGTGTGCAAGCCTATATCCGCGACCTGCGGCTGGACAGTGCGCGCCAGGCGCTTCTCGATCCGGGAAACCCCGAACGCATCGGCGACGTCGCGGGGCGGCTGGGCTTCACCGATGCCGGGCATCTCAGCCGCTTGTTCAAGGCGCGCTTCGGCGAAGCGCCGCGCGATTGTCGCGCGCGGGCATCGTTAAATATCTGATTCCCAGAAGGGGATTCGTACCGCGATGTGACACTGCTCCAAATTCATGAGACACCTGTCCAAGAGCAAGCGCCATCTCCCGTGCTAGCTACCACCCTGTTTCTGCAGCGTTTCCGCCGAGTCGGGGACGCTGTTCCAGACTTCCGGGGGCTTTCAGAATGATCGATCGTGGCAATGGCGCGCGTGTGCGCGGTGTGGTTTCGCGGGCGGGTCGCGAAGCGCTGCTTCGCAAGGCGCTGCTTGGCTCGACCGCCCTGGTGGGCGTCGCGATCGCTTCGCCTGCTCTGGCGCAGACCAGCGCGAATGGCGGCCATGTTACTTCGGCATCAGGCAGCACAGTCACCGGCAATGGCGCGAACCAGGGCGTCAAGGCCGTCTTCTCGGGCGCCGGCGGCGTCACGGTAGATGGCGCGACGGTCAGCAACACAACCGGCACCCCCAACGCCAATGCGCTGGATCTCGAGAACACCGGTGGCACCGGCTTCGGCATCTCCTATGCGAACAACGCGAGCACGCTAACCACCACCCAGAATGGCGGCGCCGCCGCCTATATCTCGCAAACCGGCGCCAATCTCGGCATCGGCCACACGGTCTCCGGCAACGTCTTCACCGGCAGCTATGGCGAGCGGTACGTCTCCAGCGGCGCGATCTTCTACGAGCGCTCGGGCACGGGCGGCTCGGACACCTATATCGGCAACGGCACCCAGATGACCGGCGTCGACCTGACCGCCGCCAACATCGGCGCCGATTTCGATTCGCCGACGATCTCGGGCTTCGCCACCGGCATTTCGCTGGCTTCGACCGGCGGCGCCAACATGACCTCGCTCGGCGGTTCGATCACCACCCTGGCGAACGGCACCGGCATCAAGGCCAGCGCCTCCAGCGGCGGCGTCTCGATCGACGAAGCCTCGACGATCACCGCGACGACCGGGATCGACGCCCAGGCGGCGAACAATGTCACCATTGCCGCGCGCGGTACGATGAACAGCACCGCCCAGAGCAGCGGCACGGGAATCTACGCCCGAGGCAGCGGATCGGTGAACATCACCACGACCGGCATTATCGGGCTCGGCACCTATTTCGCCACCGGTATCGATGCGGTCGGCGGCACCACCGGCACAAACATCATCACGATCGGCGCACATCTGCGCGGCGAAAGTGGCGTGGTTACCGGCGCCGGGGCGTTCGTCACCACCGTCCAGTCGGGTGGCGAGATCAACGCGATGAGCAACTCCGGCTACGGCGTGAGCGACAGTGGCGGCGGCTCGATCGTCAACAACGGCAACATCTATTCGAACGGCGTCGGCGTTGCGCTGAGCGGCGGCGGCAGCCTGATCAACAATTCGTCGCTGACGGGAGCCGGAGGCCTCGCCGTGTCGGTGAGTGGTACTGCGGCGACGACGCTGAACCTAGCGCTCGGCTCGATCACGACGGGGAACGTCGTGGTGGCGGGCTCGGGCATGGCAACCACGACGATCGCCGGCACCCTGACCGGCAATTTTACCGGATCTTCCGGCACGGGCGTGCAGAACGTCACGCTTGCCTCTGCCGGCCAGATCACCGGCAACGTGACGCTGGGTAACGCCGGCGATACGTTCAATTGGAACGGGGGCGTCCTCGGTGGCACCGTCAATGGCGGCGGCGGGATCAATTATTTCAACGTACAGCTCGGCGCTGGCAACAGCGCCTCGCTCGCGGCGAACGCAACCACCAACTTCTACCAGCGCGATCTGATCAGCGGCACGCTGACGCTCACCGGCTCCAGCAGCAGCGCGGGCTACGGCTGGCAGATCGAGAACGGCACGACGCTGAACTTCAATACCAGTGCGTTCAACGTCGCGGGCGGCTCCTATGCCGTCATGAGCTATGGCGGCGCGGTAAACGTGCTCGCAGGGGCGACCGTCAGCGGCCTCAACAATTTCGCCGCAACTTTCGGCTCGAACCCGGTCACGTTTAGCAACGCCGGCACGATCAGCGTCGATGGCAATGTCTTCCTGTCGAACGGCTCGCGCATGGACGTGACTAATACGGGGACGATGACGGCGGCGAGCTATGGCGGCGTCAGCTTCGCTGGCGGCGGCACGCTGACCAACAGCGGGACAATCACGGGCGGCAGCTTTACGAGTTCGAACATCGGCACGGCGGTCCGTGCGGTCGGC
The DNA here is from genome assembly GCF_038440415.1 of Sphingomonas sp. OTU376. Taxonomy (NCBI): domain Bacteria; kingdom Pseudomonadati; phylum Pseudomonadota; class Alphaproteobacteria; order Sphingomonadales; family Sphingomonadaceae; genus Sphingomonas; species Sphingomonas sp. OTU376. The sequence continues at coordinate 9,869 of NZ_JASATQ010000085.1, forward strand.
CAGGCCGTGACGATCAACAACAATGCCGGGGGCATCATCCAGTCGAGCACCGGCGGGCCCTACGCGGTTCTGCTCAGTAATAACAGCACGCTGAACAATGCTGCCGGTGCGACGATCCGCCAGGTCGCGGCGGCGCAGCAGGCCGGCATCAACAGCACCGGCGCGATCAGCGTGAACAACAGCGGCACGATCTCGACCGCGGCGACCGGCGGCTATGATGCCATTACCGCTAACGGCAAGCTGACGCTCGTCAACGATGGCAACATCACCGCTGCGAATGCATCGGGTGTCGCCTTCACCGGCGCGGGCAGCAGCCTCACCCTGAACGGCGGCACGGTGCAGGGCGGCAGCGACGTCAATTGGGGCTATGGCGTCCAGGCGGCCGCCGGGTCCTCGGGTACGCTCACCATCGCGAGCGGCGCCACCAGCACGGCGGGCCATGGCGGCCTTCTGGTCGCAGGCTCGGGCCTGACGGTTGCGAACGGGGGTACGATCCGCGGCACCGACGCGGCCAGCTTCGGCATTCGCCAGTCGGCAGGCACGCTCGGCATCACCAATACCGGGTCGATCACCGGCTACACCAACGCCATCAATGCCACCAGCGGGGCGTTCACCCTAAACAACAGCGGCATCGTGGGAACCGGTTCGGTGTCGGGTGGAGTCCTGACCCCCGCCGGCACCGGCAATGCGGTCTCAATCGTGGCCGGCACCGTGACCAATAGCGGCACGATCAACGGCGCGGCAGGCGGGATTGTCGCGACCGGCGCGCTCACGCTGACCAATAGCGGTACGATTACCAGCCGCGGCACCGGTACCGGGAATTTCGACGGCGTCACCGTGGCGGGCGCCGCCACCATCCTCAACGCCGGCACGATCACCGGTGGCGCCTATGCCGGGATCTACAGCGGCGGCGGCGGCACGATCACCAACGCAGCGGCCGGCCATCTCGTCGGTTTGTCCTCCCCTGGCATGGTGCTCGACGCAGGCGGCACCTTCAACAATTACGGCTCGTCGACCAACGGCGCGGGCGCCGGCATCTCCGGCAACGGAAACGGCACGATCAACCTGTACGCGGGATCGACCACGGGCAGCATCGTGCGCGGCAACGGCAACGATACGCTGTTGATCTACAATGGCCGCGGAACGAGCGGCGGCGCGACGGTCGATGGCGCGAGCGGCATCACCCTGCAGAATGCCGGAACGCTGGCGGCGGCCTCGTTCGGGGCGATCGATCTCGGCGGCGGCGCCAATAACCTGATCCTGCGCGGCGCCGGCGACGGCAGCGTAGCGAACGGTGCCGCGGGCGCGCTGGCGCTGAACACCGTGTCGAACGTAGCGATCCTCACCAAGTACGACAGTGGCACCTGGACCCTTACCGGCACGCCGGCCAATCCGTTCATGTCGATCACCGGCGGCAACGGCAGCCCCGCCGGCCTGCTGAACTTCGACCTGACCGGCTATCAGGGGGTGGTCACGGTCAATGGATCGACGATCCGCGCAATTCGGGCAGGCGGCTTCGGCACCGGCACGATCTACGCGATGGACCCCACGATCCAGTATGGTGCGACCGGCACTTACTCTAACCCCATCGTCCTCATGTCCACCGATCCGGTGAACGATCCCACGCGGATCCAGGTCGATGCGGGCGTCACCGCGACGCTTAGCGGCCCGATCACCCAGAGCGGCGGCACCGCCCAGCCCCTGGTGTTCGATGGGCCCGGCACCGCGATCCTGACCAGCGGCGGCAACAGCTATGCTGGCCTGACCTCGATCAACGCGGGTACCGTGATCGAGCGCAACACCGCCAGCGCGCTCGGCAGCGGCGGCGTGACCATCGCGAGCGGCTCTACGCTGCAGTTCGATAACCAGACCGGCGGTGGTCTTAGCATCGAGGCGGGCACCTATAGCGGCGCCGGCACGATCCGCTTCACCGGCAACGCCGGGGCCGTGACGATCCTCGGCAACGCCGGTATCGTGACTTTCTCGCTCGGCTCGGGCGGCCTGGTCGACGTGCAGGGCGGAATCGTCGCCGGCAGCGCTTCGGGACAGGGCTTCTGGACAGGAAATCTCGCTGATCTGAACGTGGCGGCCGGGGCAACGTTCGACGGCGTCGAAGGCAATATCCGAGTCGACGCGCTCACCGGGGCGGGTACCGTTCGCAATGGCTATTTCGGCGAGGGCAGCCTGACGCTGGGCGTCGATAATGGCAGCGGCACCTTTACCGGCCTCGTCGCGGACAGCACCAATCCCAACAGCCCTCTCATCCTGATCAAGGCGGGCACCGGCACCCAGACGCTGGCTGGCACCAACACCTATACGGGTTCCACCACGATTTCGGGCGGAACGCTGGCGCTCAGCGGCAGCGGCTCGATCACCAACTCGTCGGGCGTCGCTATCGCCGCCGGCGCGACCTTCGACATTTCCGGCCGCAGCATTAGCACCAGCGTCAATTCGCTCAGCGGCGCCGGCGCGGTGGTGCTCGGCAACAACGCGCTGACGCTTGTCCAGCAGAGCGGCACATTTGGCGGGAACGTCTCCGGCAGTGCCGCGCTCGTGGTCAACGCCGCCTCGGGCGCAACGCCCATATTCTCGGGCACGCTGACCAACGGCGGCGGCTTGGCCATGGCGAGCGGCGACCTGACGATTTCTGGCTCGATCACGAACGCGCGCGCGCCGGGCGCGGTGATGATCACTGCCGCGGGCGAGACGCTGGGGATTACCTCGAGCGGCAGCATCACATCGACGGCGACGAGCGGAACGAACGTCGGGGCGGTCTATGCCTATGCCGATGCCGTAGTGAACAACGCTGGCACGATCACCAGCGGCGGATTCGCGGGCGGCGGCAATGGCAGCCACGGCATCTATGGCGCGGGAGCGTTGACGCTCACCAATAGCGGCAACATCTATGGCGTGCCCGCCGGCTCGGGGTCGACCGTGCGCAACAACGGCGTGTTCGCCTTCTCGTCCTCGACAGTCGACAACAGTGGCACGATCCTGGGCGGATGGGACGGCGTTTTCCTCGCCAATGGCGGCACCGTCACCAACAGCGGCATCTTGCAGGGCAATGTCTTCGCCGGGATCGAACTCGGCGGGAGCGGCACCGTCACCAACCAGGCGGGCGGCCTGATCGCCGGCCTCGGGAGCTCCGGCTCGGGCCTTTTGTTGAACGGCGGCACAATTGCGATCGCCAATGCGAACGGCGCCACCATCACCGGCGAAGGGTCGGGCGGGATCTACGCGCGGGGCAGTGCGGCGGTCTCGATCACCAATGCCGGGCTGATCCAGGGCACCGGCCCAGCCTATGGCATTCGCGGCGAGAGCAGCGCGCTGCTCACCGTGAACAACAGCGGCACCATCTCCGCTAGCGGCGCCGCGATCAGCGCGACCGGCCAGGCGAACATCACCAACTCCGGCACGATCACCGGCGGGCTCTCGCTGGGCAACGCCAACGACACGCTGACCCTGAACGGCGGTTCGATCGCCGGTTCGGTCGAACTCGGCGACGGCAGCGACGCCATCTATTGGAACGGTGGCACGATCTCGGGCACGCTCGACGGTGGTACGGGCAATGACGGGCTTTATCTGAAACGCGGCACAGCGACGACCTTGTCGCTGACGTCCGTGAGTGGCTTCGAGGTCCAGAATCTCGTCACGAGCAGCCTGACGCTGACCGGCACCCGGTCCGGACAATATGGCTGGGGACTCGGCAACGCCACCACGCTGAACATCGGCGCTACCGGTCAGGCGGCACATTGGAGCACGGTGCTGAGCGCCGCGACCTTCAACGGCGACGGTGCCAAGGTCAATGTCGCGGCGGGCAGCGACGTGACCAGCAGTACATGGGTCATCACCGGCACCAGCGCCAACGCGGAGGTGCACAACGACGGCACGATCTCCGTCGCCTCGACCTATGCGGCGATCAACCTATCGGGCTTCGGCGCGCAGGTGACCAACCTCGGCACGATTTCGACCTCCAACACGAACGGAAACTATTCGGTCGTCTACCTGTCGGGCGCGAATTCGCGCGTCGTCAACGGCGGCACGATCACCGGCGTTACAGGCGGCGCGCTATATAACGGCGCCGTTTATCTCTCGGGCGCCAATGGCTATGTCGAGAATCAGCAGAACGGAGTGATCAACGGCCAGCGCGGCATCGTGCTCGGCGGCTTCAACGGCACGGCGATCAACGCCGGCACGATCAATGCGACCGTGGATAACGGCATCACGCTGAGCAATGGCGGGTCCGCGACCAACAGCGGGACGATCAACGCGCTCGGCGCCGACGGTGCCTGGGGCGTGCTCGTCGCCGGCGGCAACGGCACCGTGGCCAACTCCGGCACGGTCTCCGCCGGGAGCGGCGTCTGGCTCCAGGGCCTGGGCCTGACGTTCACCGTGAACAATAGCGGCACGATCAACGGCACCGAATATGGCATCAATGTCGACAGCGGCACCGGGGCAGTCGTCAACACCAACCAGGTCTCCGCGAGCCAGCTTGCCGGCGTCCGCCTGGCGCAGGGCGGCAGCCTGACTAATTCGGGCACGATCACCGGCGGAAGCGACGCGACGCTCGGCTACGGCGTCGCGGTCGAGGGCGGGGATGCCACCATCACCAACCAGTCTGGTGGCACGATCAACGGCGGGACTGCAGGAGCGATCTGGCTCGCGGGTACCGGCACGGTGGCGCTCAACCTGGATAATGGATCGACGGTTACCGGCACCATCCGCGCGACTGGCAGCGGCACGCGGAACGTCGATATCTCCGGTGCCGTCCATGGCGACTATGACGCCTCCTCGGGAGCGGGCATCGATAACGTCATCTTCCGCTCGGGTGGCTCGATCTCCAACGTCCATCTCGGCGATGGCGATGACAGCTTCACCTATTTTGGCGGTGCGATCGGTGGTTTGGCCGATGGCGGCGCGGGCAACGACAAGCTGTTCGCCGATTTCGGCGCCGGTACGAGCTACAATGTCAGCCTGGCCACGTTTACCGGATTCGAGAGCATCGGCCTTGTCTCGGGCGACCTGACGCTCACCGGCCCGAGCAACGATCCGGACCAGGCGATCTATGCCGGCATTGGCGGCGCGCCTGCGGGCACGATCACCTTCGACGGCACCAGCGACCTGACCGGCGACATCTACGTCGATGGCGGCTCGATCCGCGCGGCAACGGCGGGCGCCTTCGGCACCGGCACGATCCACATGATCGACCCGACCGCGACCTTCGGCGCGACCGGCACCTATGCCAACAACATCAGCCTCGAGGTCGTCACGCCTTCCTCGGCCAACCCGTCGACGCTGAACGCAGATAGCAATGTGATCGCCACGCTGACCGGCGCGATCACCACCAGCGGCGCAGCGGGCGTCGATCCGAACCAGGACCTGGTGTTCGGTGGCCAGGGCACGATCGTGCTCACCAACACCGCCAACAGCTGGACCGGCGCGACCACGATCAACTCGGGTGCGACGCTCCAGGGCGCCAGCGACACGATCTCGGGCTCCGCGGTCCTCAACAACGGCACGCTCGCCTACCAGCAGGCCTATAGCGGCACCGTCTCTCAGAACATCACCGGCAACGGCTACGTCAACGTGAGCGGTCTCGCAGCTGGCAATGTCCTCACCTTCGCCGGCACCAACAGCTTCAACGGCACGATCCAGATCGCCGACGCGTCGAATGTCGCGATCAGCGGCGCGACCGATACCGGAGGCTCGCTCAGCGTCTATCTGGGCACCGGCGCGAGCCGCCTCGACGTGACGGCGACGGGCAGCCTCAACAGCAGCTACCAGGCGGTAAGCGGCTCTGGCGCGAACCAGAGCGTGTTCAACCTCGGCTCGATCACCAGCGCCGGCGACGCGATCCTCATGACCGGCGCCAATGCGCTGGTCGACAATAGCGGCACGATCACCGGCGCCCGAGGCTTCTCGACGAGCGGCACCGATGCCCAACTGATCAACGGTGCGGGCGGCACGATTACCGGTAACGTCTATCAGGCGGTATATCTCGCCAATGGCGGCACGATCGACAATTCGGGCACGATCGAAGCGTTCACCGGCTATCCGGCCATCTATTCGGCCAGCGGCGCCACCACGATCACCAACAATGCCGGCGGTATGATCACCGGCAACGGAACGGTCATCGCCGTGTATGGCGCCGGCTCGAGCCTGACCAATGCGGGCAGCATCACCTCGACCGCGGACACCGCGGCCTACCTGGCGAGCGGCGGCACTGTCATCAACTCGGGCAGCATCACGGCCAACGGAAGCGGCATTGGCCTTTGGACCAGTGGCGGCGGCACCTTCACCAATCAGGCCGGCGGCACGATCACCGGCGGCAATGCCGGCATGATCCTCGACGGCACCGACCTGATCACGGTCAACCTCGAGGCTGGCTCGACCACCGACAAGATCTTCTCGTTCGCCAACGGCGCCCGCGTGATCAACATCTTCGGCACGCTGAACGGCAACTATGCCGGCGGCGCGGGCGATGATGCGATCACGCTCGGCACCAGCGCGACCGTGACCGGCGCGATCGACGGCGGCGCAGGCAACAACACGCTGGATCTGACCGGCACCGGCGCAGCAACGCTGGGCGATGTCTTCAACATCGCAAGCGCGACCAAGTCGGACACCGGCACCTGGACGCTGGGCGGCACGACCGACATCGCGGCCTGGACCGTGACTGGCGGCACGCTCGTTACCAACGGCGGCGCGATTGCCGACAATGCTTCGGTGGCGCTGAACGGCGGCACGCTGCAGCTGGGCGGCAACGAGGCTATCGGCATCCTGACCGGCACCGGCACCGCCGACCTCGGCACCAGCGTTCTGGCGCTCACCAACGGCACCGGCAGCTTCACCGGCACGCTGGGCGGCACCACGGGCAGCCTGCTGATCGACGGCGCGCACCTGAGCTTCGGCGGCGCGGCCAACTATGCCGGCCTGACCGAAGTGCGCAGCGGCTCGCTCGCCCTTACCCCGGGCGCGACGTTCAACAGCGCCTCGACCCTGCTCGTCGGCAGCGCCGGCACGCTCGACCTCGGCACGACGAGCGTCGGCGTCGGCGCGGCGCGCCTCGACGGCACGCTGAACGGCACCGGCACGCTGAGCGCGAACACCATCGCGCTGAACGGCGCCGCGGTGAACGGCAACCTTGCCGGCGGCCTGCTGACCCAGGTCTCGGGCACCTCGACCCTGGCCGGGACCGCCAACATGAACGTTCTGGTCGGCGGCGGCACGCTGCTGCTCGCCGGCAACGACCGCATCGCCGACACTGCCACGCTGCAGCTGGACAGCGGCGCGACGCTCGACCTGCAGGCGTTCAACGACACGGTCGGCACCGCGGTGCTGAACGGCACGCTGGCCGGCACCGGCACGCTCACCGCCAGCCAGTATCAGCTGACCGGCGCGACGGTGAATGCCAACCTGGGTGCAGGCACCCTCTTCAACCTGGGTGGCAACTCGACCCTGAACGGTACCGCCGGTGGCAACGTCGCCGTCAATGGCGGCACGCTGACGCTTGGTGCCGCGAACCGCCTGGCCGATACCGCCACGGTGGCAGTCGCCTCGGGCGCGATCCTCGACCTTGGGGCATATAGCGACACCATCGGCACCCTCGCGCTGAATGGCACGCTCGTCGGCACCGGCACGCTCACCGCCGGCCAGTACCAGCTGACCGGCGCGACGGTGGATGCCAACCTCGGCGCGGGCACCGTGTTCAGCCTGGGCGGCACTTCGGCGCTGAACGGCAGCGCGGCAGGCGGGCTCGTCGTCCAGGCAGGCACGCTGATCCTGAACGGCACCGCCGGTGGCGACGTCGCGGTCAATGGCGGGACGCTGGCGCTCGGCGGGTCGAACCGCCTGGCCGACACCGCCAATGTCGCCATCGCCTCGGGTGCCACGCTCGACATCGGCGCCTTCAACGACACGGTTGGCGTGCTCGGCCTGAACGGCACGCTGGCCGGCACCGGCACCCTCACCGCCAGCCAGTATCAGCTGACCGGCGCCACCGCGAACGCCAACCTCGGCACGGGTACGCTGGTCAACCTGGGCGGCACCTCGACGCTGAATGGCAGCGCGGCGGGCGATGTCTCGGTCCAGTCCGGCACGCTGGCGCTCGGCGCGGCAAACCGCCTGGCCGACACGGTCACGGTCGCCGTCGCATCGGGCGCCACGCTCAACCTCGGCGCCTTCAACGACACGGTGGGCGTGCTCGGCCTGAACGGCACGCTGGCCGGCACCGGCACCCTCACCGCCAGCCAGTATCAGCTGACCGGCGCGACGGTGAACGCCAACCTGGGTGCGGGCACGCTCTTCAACCTGGGCGGCACGTCGACGCTGAACGGCACCGCCAGCGGCGACGCCGCGGTGCAGGGCGGCACGCTGGTGCTCGGCGCGACGAACCGCCTGGCCGATAGCGCCAATGTCGCCGTCGCATCGGGCGCCACGCTCAACCTGGGCGCCTTTAACGACACGGTCGGTGCGCTCGCGCTGAACGGCACGCTGGCCGGCACTGGTACGCTGACCGCCAGCCAGTACCAGCTGACCGGCGCGACGGTGAACGCCAACCTCGGCGCAGGCGCGATCTTCAACCTGGGCGGCACCTCGGTGCTGACCGGCACGGCGGCGGCAAACACCGTCACCGTCCAGGGCGGCACCCTGCGCCTCGGCGCGAGCGACCGGCTTGCGGACACCGCGGTGGTGGGCGTCGCCTCGGGCGCGAACTTCGACCTCGCCACCTATAACGAGACGCTGGCGGGCATCTCCGGCACCGGCACGATCGCGCTGGGCACGGGTCACCTGACCCTGTCGAGCAGCTCGAGCTCCGGCTTTGGCGGTGCGATCACCGGGGCGGGCACGATTGACAAGCAGGGCATCGGCACGCTGACGCTGGCC